>DATIUR010000434.1:0-14929 GCA_035466675.1 Anaeromyxobacteraceae bacterium
GGTGGTCTTCCTCCACGGCCTGCTGGTGCTCCTGGGGGCGGTCATCCTCATCAAGCACCTGCTCACCCTGCGCCCGGCGCCGGCGCCGGGCGCGGCCGCGCGCTCCTGAGGGCGGCCGGGGCTGGCCGTCACCACGCCGGCCCCGGCTCCCGCAGCATGACGAGCAGCATCCGGGTGCGCTCGCCGGCGTCGAGGGCGTGCGGCACCCCGGCCGGCATGCGCGTGACGCTGCCGGCCGGCGCCTTCACCGCGCCGCCGCCGATGGTGAGCGTCATCGCTCCCTCGACGGCCATGGCATGCCTCCTTGGCGTGGCCCCGGGCGGCGGAGTTGCAAGTTAGTATACACTCACTCATATGGAAGGCGTGACCGCACGCAAGACAGCCGACTCGAGGCGACGCGAGATCGCCGACGCCGCCCTGAAGATCATCGCCGAGCAGGGCCTGGCCCGCTTCACCGCGCTCGCCATCGCGCGGGAGGTGGGCGTCACCGACGCCGCGCTCTTCCGCCACTTCCCCACCAAGGAAGCCATCGTCCTGGCCGTCATCGACCGGGTGGAGGAGATCCTCTTCGAGGGCTTCCCGCCCGAGGGGGCCGACCCGCTCGACCGGCTCGGCCGCTTCTTCGACCGGCGCATCGCCGTCATCCGGAGGAACCCCGGGGTGGCGCGCCTGGTGGCGTCCGAGCAGCTGGCGCAGGCCGCCCCTCCGGAGGGCGTGGCCCGCGTGGCCGAGTTCCGGCGGCGGTCGCAGGCCTTCGTGCGGCAGACCCTGGCCGAGGCCCACCGGCGGGGGCTCCTCGCCCCGGGCCTCGCTCCGGACGAGGCGGCCGTGCTGGTGCTCGGCGCCCTGCTCGCCCTGGCGCACCAGGGCATGGGCTCGGGGGCGCCCGAGGGCCTGCCTCGCCGGGTGTGGCGGGTGATCGAGCGCGCCGTCCGTCGGCCGGTTCGCGCGGCGGGAGCCGCCGTTCGAGGCCGCTCCCGCAGCACGCGAGGCAGGAGAGTCGTCGGAGTCGTTGGACCGTAGCAGCAGCAGTGCGGCGGACGTGGCCGCCGGCCGCGCCTGGGTCGAGGCGTACGTTCCCTACGTCCACTGGGTGCAGGGCGTGTACGAGGCCGCGGAGGGAAAGGCGGGCGCGCACGCGCCCGAGGCGCACGCCGCGGAGTCGCACGCCCCGGCCGCGGAGTCGCACGCCCACGAGCACGCGAGGCAGTAGCGCGCGCTGGCGGCGTCGGCGCGCCAGCTCGGCCTCGACGAACCGCGACATCCGCGACGTCGAGGGTCGGGCCCGGCCGGTGTACTCGGCATCCGCCGGGGGCACGCGGCGGCTCCGGCGGGGAGGCGGCCATGGCGCGGTTGGGAGGGGCCAGGGTTCTCGGCGCGGCCGTCGGGGTGCCGGTGCTGGTCCCCGCTCGACGACGCGAGCGCCCGCGCCACGCTGCGCGTGGGCGGCCGCGAGGTCTCGGCCACGTTCCGGTTCGGGCCGGACGGCCTGCCGGCGCGCGTCGAGGCCGACCGGTACCGCGACGACGGGGGCGCGGGGATCCTCACGCCCTGGGTCGGCGCCACCTCCGACTTCCGCGAGGTGGGCGGACTCCGCGTCCCGTTCCGGATGCAGGCCTCCTGGGTCGTGGACGGGCGGGAGGTTCCCTACGCGGAGTGGGAGGTCGAGTCGATCGAGCCGGGCGTGGCCGAGCCGTATTGACCCCGGCGCCGGGCACCCTCGTGGGGCGCGGCGCCGACCCGTCTCCCGGCGCCGCGGCGTCAGGGCGTGATAAGCAAGCCAGGATGCCGCGGCTGCTCATCGCCTCGAACCGCCTGCCCGTCACCGTGCGCGTCGCGGGCGGCGCGGTGGCGGTGGACGAGAGCACGGGCGGCCTCGCCACCGGGATGAAGGGGCCGCACGAGCGGATGGGGGGCCTGTGGATCGGCTGGCCGGGCGAGCTGGACGAGGTCTCCCCGGGCGCCCGCGGCGGCGTGGAGCGGCGCCTGGAGGAGATGAGGCTCGTCCCGGTGCCGCTCGGCGCGGACGAGATCGCCCGCTACTACGAGAGCTACTCGAACGGCGTCCTGTGGCCGCTCTTCCACTACTTCGCCTCCCAGGTTCCACCCGTGGTCCGCGACTTCGACGCCTACGAGGCGGTGAACGCGCGGTTCGCCGACGCCGTCGCGGCCCGCTACCAGCCCGGCGACCTGGTCTGGGTGCACGACTACCAGCTCATGCTGGTCCCGCAGATGCTCCGGGAGCGGATCCCCGAGGCGCGGATCGGGTTCTTCCTCCACATCCCGTTCCCCTCGTCGGAGGTGTTCCGGCTCCTCCCGCAGCGCGAGCGGATCCTGGAGGGACTGCTCGGCGCGGATCTGGTCGGGTTCCACACCGCCGGGTACCTGCGGCACTTCGCCTCCTCGGCGCTCCGCCTCGCCAGCGTCGCGACCGACGTCGACCGGATCCGGTGGGGTGGCCGCGAGGTGCGGCTGGGCATCTTCCCCATGGGCGTGGACGCCGAGGCCTACGCACGCCTGGCCGAATCCCCCGAGGTGAAGGCGCTCGCCGAGGCGCACCGGGCCGGCGGCGTCCGGCTGCTCGTCGGGATCGACCGGCTGGACTACACCAAGGGCATCCCCCGCCGGCTCCTGGCCTACGAGGCGCTCCTGGCGCGCCACGCGGAGCTCCGGGAGAAGGTGCGGCTCGTGCAGGTGTCGGTCCCCTCGCGCGAGAAGGTCGGGGCGTACCGGGAGATCCGCGAGGAGGTGGACGCCCTGGTGGGGCGCATCGACGGGGAGTTCGCCACCCCCAACTGGTCCCCCGTGCACTACCTCTACCGGGGCCTGTCGCGGGAGGAGGTGGTCGCGCTCTACCGCGCCGCCGACGCGGTGCTCGTGACGCCGCTCCGGGACGGCATGAACCTCGTGGCGAAGGAGTTCGTGGCGTCCCGGCCGGACGGCGACGGGGTGCTGGTGCTGTCCGAGTTCGCCGGCGCGGCCGCGGAGCTCTCCGAGGCGCTGCGGGTGAACCCCTACGACGTGGACCGCACCGCCGACGCCCTCTACCGGGCCCTGCACATGCCGGAGGTGGAGCGGCGCACGCGCATGGCGGTGCTGCGCCAGCGGGTCCTGAGCTTCGGGGTGCACGAGTGGGCGGCGGCCTTCGTCGAGCACCTGGAGCGGGCCTCCGCCGTCGAGCTCCCGGCCCGGCCCTCCACCCGGGCCGTCCTGCGCGAGGCCGTCGCGCGGGTGCGCGAGGCGAAGCGGCTCGCCCTGCTGCTCGACTACGACGGGACGCTGGTCCCCTTCGAGCCGACGCCCGAGCTGGCCGCGCCGGACGAGGAGCTGCTCGCGCTCCTGGGCCGGCTGGCCCGGAGGAAGAACACCACCCTCGACCTCGTGAGCGGCCGGCGGCGCGACACCCTGGAGCGCTGGTTCGGCGCGCTCCCGGTGGGCCTGCACGCGGAGCACGGCTTCTGGCACCGGCCTCCCGGCGGGGTGTGGGTGGGCACCGACGTGCAGACCGGCCCGTGGCGCGAGCCCGTGCTCGACATCCTGCGGGACTTCGCCGACCGGACCCCCGGCTCGCTCGTGGAGGAGAAGACCGCCGGCCTCGCCTGGCACTACCGCGCCGCCGACCCGGAGCACGGCGCGGTGCAGGCCCGCGAGCTGACGGTCCACCTGCAGGCGGTCCTCTCCAACGTGCCGGTGGAGATCCTGCAGGGCGACAAGGTGGTGGAGATCCGTCCCCACGGCGTGCACAAGGGGCGGGCCGCGGCCCGGGCGCTGGAGGGGGCCGCCCCGGGCACGCTGGTTCTCGCCATGGGCGACGACCGGACCGACGAGGACCTCTTCGCCGCCCTGCCGGAGGGGAGCATCGCCATGAAGGTGGGCGCGGCGGAGACCCGCGCGCAGGTCCGGCTGCCGAACGTCGCCGCGGCGCGCGCGCTGCTCGCCGAGGTCGCGCGCGCATGAGGCGGGGCGGAGGACCCCTGGAGGAACGCTTCGACTACGACTTCGTGGTGGTGGGCTCCGGCTTCGGCGGCTCGGTCTCGGCGCTCCGGCTCGCCGAGAAGGGCTGGCGCGTGGCGGTGCTGGAGATGGGCAAGCGCTGGCGCGATCACGACTTCGCCCGCACCAACTGGAACGTGCGCAAGTTCCTGTGGATGCCGCGGCTCGGGCTCCACGGCATCCAGCAGATCACCTTCCTGCGGGACGTGCTCGTCCTCCACGGCGCCGGCGTGGGGGGAGGCAGCCTCGTCTACGCCAACACGCTCCTCACGCCGCCCGACCGCGTCTTCGGGGATCCCTGCTGGCCCGGCGGCGAGGACTGGAAGGCGAGGCTCGCGCCGCACTACGCCGCGGCCCGCCGGATGCTGGGCGCGGTGGAGGTGCCGGAGGTCTTCCCCGCCGACCTGCTGCTGCGCGACGCCGTCCAGGAGGAGACCGGGCGCGGGGCGACCTTCTCCCGCCACACCGTGGGCGTCTTCTTCGGCCGGCCGGAGGAGACGGTGCCCGACCCCTTCTTCGGCGGCGAGGGGCCGCCGCGGACCGGCTGCCTCCTGTGCGGCGAGTGCATGACCGGCTGCCGGCACGGCGCCAAGAACACGCTGGTGAAGAACTACCTCTGGCTCGCCGAGCGGCGCGGCGCGGAGGTGGTCCCGGAGACGAAGGTGGTGGACCTCCGGCCGCTCCCCGGGGGCGGCTACGCCGTGGACGTGGTCCGCTCGACCGCCTGGATCCGCAGGCGGCCGCGGACCATCCGCGCCCGCAACGTGGTCCTGGCCGCCGGCGTCCTGGGGACGGTGCGGCTCCTCCTGGAGTGCCGGGCGCGGGGGAGGCTGCCGCGCCTCTCCGACCGCGTGGGCCAGCTGGTCCGGACGAACAACGAGGCCCTCCTCGGCGCCACCGCCCGGGACGACGCGGTCGACTACAGCCGCGGCATCGCCATCACCTCGGGCGTGGACCCCGACGACGAGACGCACGTGGAGGTGGTCCGCTACGGCAAGGGGCAGGACTTCATGGCGCTGCTCGCCACGCAGCTCACCGGCGGCGGGCCGCCCTGGCCGAGATGGCTCCGCTGGCTCGGGAGCGCGGTGCGCCACCCGCTCCGCCTGGCGCGGGCGCACTGGCCGTTCGGCTGGGCCCGGCGCACCGCCATCCTGCTCGTGATGCAGCCGACGCACACCTCCCTGCGCCTGGTCCTGGCCCGGCGCCCCTGGGGGCGGACGCTCGCGAGCCGCCTCGAGGGCGGGCCCCGGCCGCCGACCTACATCCCGCTCGCGAACCGGCTGGCGGAGCGGATGGCGGCGAAGATGGGCGGCCTGCCGGGCAGCATCCTCTACGAGGCCCTGCTCGACACCTCCTCGACGGCGCACCTGCTCGGCGGCGCGGTGATGGGGCGCACGCCGGAGGAGGGCGTCTGCGACGCGGCCGGGCGCGTCTTCGGCCACGAGGGGCTCTACGTCGCGGACGGGAGCCTCGTGCCGGCGAACCTGGGGGTGAACCCGGCCCTGACCATCACCGCCCTGGCCGAGCACGTCATGTCGGGAGTGCCGGCGAGGACGTGACGCGGATCGAGGGAGATGCCCGCGGACGAGCCCGGGCGCCCGGTCGTCAGCGCGCCTCGCGCCCGGCCCCCAGCGACGCGAGGTAGGCGGCCAGGGCTCGCCGCTCCTCCTCGGTGCCCCGGAAGGGCGGCATGTTGGAGGCGATCTGCGGGAGCCGGCCGATGGCCTCGTACGCCCGGGCCGCGCTCCATCCCTCCACGCGCTTGCGGAGGGGGACGTCCTGGTGGCAGTGCAGGCACCTCCGCGCGAAGACCTTGCGCCCATGCGCGACCGTCTCGGGCGTCTCGGGCAGGGCCGGGTGGCGCGAGGCGAGGAGGCCGGCGTCCCACGCCGCCCCGGCGGCGAGCGCGAGGATGGCCAGGGCGATCGGCACGGCGAGGAGCTTGCGGCCCACGGGACGCCATACTTAGCGGCTCCGCCGGTCCCGCGGAAGTGCGACGGTCGGCCGCGGGGCGGAGGGTGGGAGGTGGACCCTCTCAGCGCCGCTCCCGGACCTCGCCCGTCATGGGCACGAAGCGCACCGGCGCGATCCGGCTGCGCCGCAGGCCCTGCGCGGTCTTCTCCACCAGCACCAGGTCCTGCACCTCCTCGCCCACCGGGGCCACCAGCCGCCCTCCCGTCGCCAGCTGCTCGAGGAGCGGCTCGGGGATCCGGGGCGGCGCCGCCGTCACCAGGATCGCGTCGAAGGGGGCCTTCTCCGGCCAGCCGCGGTAGCCGTCGCCCGCCCGGACCGACACGTTGCGGCAGCCGAGGCGGCGCAGCCGATCGGCCGCCTCCCGGGCGAGCGGCTCGACGATCTCGATCGAGTACACCTCGCGGGCGAGCGCGGCGAGGATGGCCGCCTGGTAGCCCGAGCCGGTGCCGATCTCGAGGACCCGGCCGCCGGGTCGGACCCGGGCGAGCTCGGTCATGAGCGCCACGATGTAGGGCTGGCTGATGGTCTGCCCGTGGCCGATGGGGAGCGGGAAGTCGCCGTAGGCCTCGCCCCGGAGCGTCTCCGGGACGAACAGGTGGCGCTCCACCTTCCTCATCGCCGCGAGCACCCGCGGGTCGGAGACACCGCGGGCGGCGATCTGCGTCTCCACCATCCTCGCCCGCGCGGCGGCGAAGGGGTCGGTCTCCTGCGGCCGGGCCGCGAGCGCCGCGAGGATCGCGGCGGCCGCGGCGATCGCCCGCGGGCGCCCCGGGCCGCCGGGGGCGCGCCCCGTCCGATTCATCCCGCCTCCTTGGAGGGTGCCTGACCGCGATCATGCTCGCGAAAGCGCCCGAAGTCAGCGACATCCGACCACATGCCCACGACGGGGCGTGCGGATGTCGGACCCTTCGCGTAGTTTCTGGCTCGGATCCGGACACGGGGGGAGGAGACGCCGCGAAGTTGAGGATCCTGGTCTACGGGGCGGGCGTGGTGGGCAGCCTCTACGGCGCCCGGCTCGCCGAGGCCGGCCACGAGGTGGTCCTGCTGGCCCGGGGGCGGCGGCTGGCCGAGCTGCGCCAGCACGGCGTGATCCTCGAGGAGGCCCGGACCGGGGCGCGGACCCAGGTGCACGTTCCCGTGTTCGACCGGCTGTGGCCCGGCGACCCCTGGGACCTCGTGGTCGTGGCCGTGCTTCGGCAGTCGGTGCGGGCGATCCTGCCCGACCTGCGCGCCAGCGCGGCGCCGAGCGTCCTCTTCCTCGTGACCACCGCCGTCCACCCGCAACGGTGGATCGAGGCGGTCGGCGAGGAGAGGTTCCTGGCCGGCATCCCCGGCGCCGGCGGGGAGCGCCGCGGGCCGGTGGTCCGGTACTCCATCGCACCGCCGCTCCTCTTCCCCACCGTGCTGGGCGAGCCCGGCCCCAAGGTCGGGCCCCGGCTCCGCCGGGTGGCGCAGGCCTTCCGGGAGGCCGGCTTCGCGGTGGCGGCACGCGGGGGCATCGAGGACTGGGTGCGGACGCACGCGGCCATCGCCACGCCGGTCGCGCAGGCGCTCCACGCCGCCGGCGGGGACCCGAGGCGGCTCGCCCGCTCCGGCCGGCTCCTCGACCTGCTGGTGCGCTCGGTCGGCGAGAACCTGTCCGCCCTGGAGATGGACGGCGTGCGCATCCGCCCGCTGCACCTCGCCTCCTTCGGGAACGCGCCGGCGCCGCTCCTGCGCGCGCTGCTCCGCCGGGTGCTGGGATCGCCGCACGCCCGGAACGCGGTGGCCCCGCACGCGCGCGCCTCGCGCGCCGAGGTGCGCGCCATCGCCGCCGATCTCCGGCAGCTGGCCGAGGGCTGCTGGCTCCTGGCCGAGGCGGGGGAGCGCCTCGAGGAGGCGGCGGAGGCCAGCGCGGGCCCGCCGGCGGGCTAGCTCGCCGGCCTAGCGCTTCCCCGCCTTCGCCTGCCTGGCCAGGATCCTCTCCATCTCGTCCATGACGGCGTTCATCTCGGCGATGGCGGCGTCGAAGGGCGCGGAGGTGGTCATGTCCACGCCCGCCTCCCTGAGGAGGTCGACGGGGTACTTCGAGCCGCCCGCCTCGAGCATCCGGAGGTAGGCGTCCCGCCTCGCCGTCTTGCCCTTCCGCGCCTCCTCGCGGATCCCGCGCGCCAGCGCGGTCGAGGCGACGAGGCTCGTGGCGTACTGGTAGACGTAGTAGTCGTAGTGGAAGTGCGGCACGTAGGCCCACTCCACGCCGAGCAGGTCGTCCACCTGGCAGACGCCCTTCGCGTGGCCGTAGTAGTCGCGGACGATCCCGAGGTAGAGCGCGGTCAGGTTCTCGCCGGTGAGGGTCTCGCCCTTCTCGGCCTTCTCGTGCAGGGCCAGCTCGAACTCGGCGAACTGCGTCTGCCGGAAGAGCGTCTGCCGCATGCCGTCGAGGTAGTTCCCGAGCAGGGCGAGGCGGGTGGCGTCGTCCTTCGTCCGCCCGAGCATGTGGTGGAGGAGCAGGTTCTCGTTCAGCGTGGAGGCCACCTCCGCCACGAAGATGGGGTAGTCGGCGGTCGGGTAGGGCTGCGCCTTCGAGGCGAGCCAGGTGTGCATGGAGTGGCCGGACTCGTGGGCCAGGGTGGAGAGGTCGTCGTACTTCCCGTTGTAGTTGAGGAGCTGGTAGGGGTGGACGCCGTAGACTCCGGTGGAGTAGGCGCCGGAGCGCTTCCCGGTCGAGGGCAGGTAGTCGGTCCAGCGGCTCTGGTAGCCGGTCCGGAGCGCGTCCACGTACCGCTTCCCCAGCGGCTGGAAGGCGGCGAGCGTGACGTCGCGCGCCTCCTCCGGCTCGAACTTCAGGTCGACGCTCGCCACGAGCGGGACGTACAGGTCCTGGTAGCGCAGCTTCTCCAGGCCGAGCATCCGCTGGCGGAGGGCGAGGTAGCGGTGGAACGTGGGCAGGCTCCGGCGCACGTCCGAGAGGAGCTGGCGGTAGACCGTGGCCGGGATGGCGTTCCGGAAGAGCGAGGCCTCGAGCGTCGAGCCGAACTTGTGGACCTTCTGCTCGAAGAGGTGCGCCTTCACGGTGGCGTAGAGCGCCGCGCCGATGGAGCGCTCGTAGGTCTTCACCGCGCCGAAGAAGGCGTCGAAGACGCGGTCGCGGTCCTCCTTCGCCCGGCTCGAGCGGGCCAGCGCGAACCCGGCCGTGTCGAGCCGGACCTCCTCGCCGGTGGAGAGCTTCACGGCGGGCCAGGGCAGGTCGGCGTCCTTGAGGAGGCCGTACACGGAGCTGCCCGCCCCGGCCAGGTCGCCCGCCTGCGCGGCGATCCGCTCCTCCGGCGCCGAGAGCGTGTGCGGCCTCCAGCGGAGCACGTCCTCCAGGTAGAACCGGTACGGGGCGAGCCCGGGGTCCTCCTTCAGGAAGCCGCGCACCCGCTCCGGGTCGAGCGACAGGATCTCCGGCTGCACCCAGGAGACGGCGGCGGAGTAGTCGACCGCCAGCTGCTGGGCCGCCTGCTTCATCTCGCGCGGGCGCGCCGCCCGCGTGTCCTCGTCCGAGAGGGAGCTCGCGTACACGTAGAGGCGCTCCAGGTCGAGGCGCGCGCCGTACATCTCGTCGAGAGCCGAGCGGAGCGAGGCGGCCGACCGTCCGAGCTTCCCCTGGTGGGAGGCGAGGGCGGCGACGCGCGCGTTGGCCTTCTCGCGGGCGGCCACCCAGGACGCCTCGGAGGGGAAGAGGTCGGCCAGGTTCCAGCGGTACTTCTCGGGGATCTCGGAGCGGTCCTTCGCCCCGGCGGGGGCGGCGAGGGCCAGGGCGACGGAGGCGAGGGCGATGGCGCTCGCGCGGACGATGGGGCTGGGCATGGGGGCGCAGTATAGCCGCGCCCCCGCCCCGGTTCAGTAGAGGGCGATCCCGGTCGGCTGCGATCCGGCGGGGAGGGGGATGCTGGTCACGGCCAGCGTGGCGACGTCCACCACCACGATCTCGTCCGTGCCCAGGCCCGACGCGTAGTCGGTGCCGGGCAGGTAGGCCTTCCCGCCGAGCCAGTCCACCGCGATCTCGCAGGGGCGCGCGCCGCCGCCGAACGGGACCACGTCCACCCGGTCGGTGGCGGCCTGGTAGACGGCCGCGCCGCCGCCGTCCACGCTCCCCCAGGCGTCGTACGCGATCCAGACCTCGCTCCCGTCCGGGGAGACGGCCAGGCCCGTGCTGTCGTAGAGGTCGGCGACGACCGCGGGGTCGTCCGCGTCCTCGAGGAAGACCCGCTTCACGAAGGAGAGGGTCCCGTTCGCGGCGACGTCGAACACCATCACGTCGTCGGCCTGTCCGCCCGAGCCGGTGTTGTAGTTCGCCACGTAGAGGCGGGCGCCGTCGGGGGAGACGGCCAGCGCCACCGGCGACGAGCTCGAGGCGGCCTCGGCGGGCAGGTCCGTCGCCAGGAAGAACTCGTCGAGCAGGGTGCCCGCGCCGTCGGTCACGAAGACGGCCCCCTGGCCGCCGTAGTCGGCGAAGAAGAGGCGGGTGCCGGCGCGGCTCGAGGCGACGTCCCACATCGAGCTCCCGTTGGCGAAGCTGAACGTCTGCTCGGCCGCGGGCGGCGTCCAGAGGGAGAAGACCGTGGACCCGTAGGAGGCGGTGGCGGCCGTGTTCCCGGCGTAGGTCGCGACGAAGGGCTCGCCGGTCCCCGCGGTCGCGTTCCCGGTGGCGGCCAGCGTGGAGCCGGACAGGTCGATCTCCTCGACCATTCCGCCGTCCCAGGAGACGGACACGGCGCGGGCGAGATCGCCGCGCACGGCCACGGCATGCGGCCAGTAGGTCGGGGTGAACGTGTCCACGACCGAGCCGTCGGCGAGCGAGAGGGCCACGAGGTCGCCCGTGCCGTAGAGGGCCACCAGCGCCCGGGTCGGGGTGGGGGGCGCGGGAACGCTGTCGGAGCCGCAGGCCGCGAGGAGGAGGGCGCCGGGGAGAACGAGGAGACGGACGAGGCGAGAGAGGGTGGCGATCATGGCACGCCCACCGCGTGCAACGCCGGATCCAGCTGGCGATCCGTGGAAGTGGCGAGAAGAGCAGGCCTTTCGCCCGTGAGCCCGGCCGGAAGCGGCAGGTGGTGTCCCACCCAGCGGGTCCGAGGCAACGCTCGCTTCCCGGGCCAGGGCGGGACGCGGACGGTCCCATCTTGGCCGATGACAGCGGCCGGGGTGGGTGGTTGAAGGTCGGCAGGGAGGCAGCCATGGAGACGCGCCGGCTGGGCGACTCGGACATGCGCATCACCGTGGTCGGCTTCGGGAGCTGGGCGGCCGGCGGGGGCGGCTGGGAGTTCGCCTGGGGCCCGCAGGACGACGCGCAGTCCATCGCGGCCATCCGGCGCGCGCTCGGGCGGGGCGTGAACTGGATCGACACCGCCGCCGTCTACGGCCTGGGGCACTCGGAGGAGGTGGTGGCCCGCGCGCTCGAGGGCGTCTCGCCTCGCCCGTACGTCTTCACCAAGTGCTCCATGACCTGGGACGCGGGCGGGACGATCGGCCGCTCGCTCCGGGCCGACTCGGTCCGGCGGGAGTGCGAGGCGAGCCTGCGGCGCCTGCGGACGGAGGCGATCGACCTCTACCAGATCCACTGGCCCGTCCAGGACCCCGCCGAGATGGACGAGGGGTGGTCGACCCTGGCCGCCCTGAAGAAGGAGGGGAAGGTCCGGTGGATCGGCGTCTCCAACTACGCCGTGCCGGACCTGGAGCGGGCGAAGGCCATCGCCCCCGTCAGCTCGCTCCAGCCCCGCTACTCGCTCCTGCACCGCGAGGTCGAGGCGGAGGTGCTCCCCTGGTGCCTCCGGAACGGCGTGGGCGTCATCGCCTACTCGCCCATGGGAGCCGGCATGCTCACCGGCGCCATGACGCGGGAGCGGGTGGCCGGCTTCCCGGCCGACGACTGGCGGCGGAAGAGCCCCGACTTCCAGGAGCCGCGCCTCTCCCGGAACCTGGCGCTCCAGGAGCTGCTCGGCCGGATCGGCGCCCGCCGGGGCGTCTCCGCCGCGGCGGTGGCGGTGGCCTGGACGCTCCGGAACCCGGCCGTCACCGCGGCCATCGTGGGCGCGCGGAGCGCCGCGCAGGTGGACGGCTTCGCGGCCGCGGCCGATCTCCGCCTCTCCTCCGAGGAAGGGGCGGAGATCGACCGGTTCCTGGCCGCGAACCCCTGACCGCCAGCAGTGCGACCTCGACCAGGTGCCCTTTCGGGAGGCAGACCTCCCGGGTGGGGTCCCGTCTTCCTCAACCGGATGTTAACGGGCCTTAACGGCCCGGATTAACGGGAGATCTGGGTGGGGCAGCAGACCCATGTCGCTCCGGATCTGGGGGATAGCGCCCACACCCGGACGCACATGGGTCGCGCCGGCCCACCCTGCCGCACCCCAAGACCGCGCCCGTCCGCGCGTCCCCGGAACAGGGGGTGCCGGGCACGCGCCGTGCTTCACGAGCTCGGCCGAACGAGGGGCGGGAAGCACGAAAGGTGAAGTGTTTCCGGAGCGTCGCTTAACACGGGTCCCCGGTCTCTGGAGGCCGCGGGGGAGGAGAGCCGAAGTGAACCTGACGAGAACGAGTCCAGGGAGAGCGCGCGATCTGCTCGCGCTCGCCCTGGCCGCCACGGTGGGCTCGGCCTGCGGGACGGGCCAGGCGCCGGACGGCGAAGACCGGACGAGCAAGCTCACGACGTATCACACGACCAACGCGGTCGGCGCCGTGGTCCTGAAGGACAGGGCCGGCAACCCCATCGCCGTCGGAAGCACGGTGCCCTACAGCCCCGAGGCGACCTGCGGCGGCAGCTGCCACAACGTCGCCAAGATCACGGAGGGCTACCACTTCCAGCAGGGCTACGGGACCTCCAACGCGAACCGCATCGTCTCCGACACCTTCAACCCGGCCAAGCCGTGGCTCCTCAGCGACGGCATGTACGGGAAGTGGTGACCGCCCTCGTCCGACTCGAGCCAGTTGGCTCGAAAGAGCAACACGACGACGACGGCGATGGACAAGACCTCCTACTTCTTCACCGCGCAGTGCGGCCTCTGCCACCCCGGTAGCGCGTCCACCAAGTACGACCGGAACGGGAAGCTCTACTGGGACGGCAGCAAGTACGGCTACAACGACCTGCCCCTGCTGACCCCGGAGGCGCGGCTCGACGGCGACTACGGGTTCATCAACCCGACCACCGGCGTGCCCATGACCGCGAACTGGGCGAAGAACGGCGTCCTCGAGGCCGACTGCCTCCTGTGCCACCTGGGCCAGTTCGCGACGGCGCCGGGCACGGCGGGCCAGCACGACGGCCTCTCCTGGGCGAAGCGCGCCGGCACGCTGCGCGGCTTCTCCGCCACGGGCATCGCCGCCTTCGACTGGGCGCCCACCGCGGGCGCGGGCTGGGCGTCCCTCACCTACGGCTCCGTCCCGGCCGGCCAGCCGCCCATGGCCACGGCCGTCACCATCGACTACGGCCTCGGCCTGACCGCCGGGACGCTCGTGAACCAGGGCGGGAGCCTGGCCGTCCCCCTGGGCAAGATCGGCGGGGCGAAGGACGCCAACTGCCGCGGCTGCCACGCCACTCCCGACGGCCGGAAGGCGGGCCGGACGCTCCTGCCCACCACCGACGCGCACTTCGCGAGCGGCGTGAAGTGCACGGCCTGCCACGTCAACTCGACCGACGGCTCGCACCAGATCGGCAAGGGCGACATCACCATCGGCTCGGTCCGGAACGACCTCGACGGCACGGGGCTCGACTGCAAGGAGTGCCACATCGGCGGCGCCCATCCGCTGGCGCCCGATCCGGCCACGAAGCACGGCGCCATCCCGTCGTTCCACTTCGGCTTCATGAAGTGCCAGACCTGCCACATCCGGTACCTGGACGACGACCCGGCCTCGCCCACCGCGGAGATCCCCGACATCGTCATCGAGATGACGAGCAACGGCACGCAGAACGTCTCGAGCTACAACGCCTACCTCGGGACGAACCCGCTCGACCCCGCGCAGGACGACCCGGCGCTGGCGGGGCGTCCGTACCGGTGGTACCCGACGGTCCGCTGGTACAAGGGGCAGCTCACCACCGTGAAGCCGCTCTGGACCGCCTGGTTCGGCGAGTGGCTGGGCGGCACGGGCGACGGCGCCGTGATCCGGCCCATTCCGCTCCGTCTCGTCCGCAAGGCCCTGGCGAACGCCTACGGCCCGGGGAGCCCGCGGCTGGCGAGCCTCACCCTCACCCCGGGCACGCAGGTCTCGACCGGCGCCCCCATCCTCCACCGGAAGGAGGAGATCCGCGCCTTCCTGGTGGCGATGCGGGACGCGGCCGACACGGCCAACACCGACACGGGCATCAACGACATCGCGGTCAACCCGGTGATGGTGCGGGCGGACAAGGTGTACTACCTGAACGCGTTCGGCGAGGTGGAGTACTTCGAGAGCCTGGTGGGCGAGAGCCACGACTTCGCCGTGAACCACAACGTGGCCCTCCCGCGTGACCCGGCCAACCCGGTCGTCAACCCCGGCCCGTACGGCGCCGGCGGCTGCGGCGACTGCCACAGTCCGAGCTCCACGTTCTTCTTCGGGAAGCGGCTCGCCGAGCCGGCGCAGTACGACTTCCTGGACGAGCACGGGACCATCCCGAACCCCGGCGCCGGCAAGCCCGTGTACGTCTCGCAGTACGAGATCATGGGCTACACGCGCGATCGGGCGGAGCAGCTCACCGCCAGCACCGTTCCCCTGCTCGTGGACGTGGACGGCGCCTTCGGCTCGGTCACCTTCGGCGCGGTCGGCAGCACCCAGACCTATTCCTGCCGTGCCATGGACGGCGGCTGCCGCGTCGGCTTCCCGGGAGCCACCACGGTGACGCTCACCGCCACCCCCGAGGCCGGGGCGAGCCTGGCGGGCTGGTACGGCTGCACCGTCGGCGCCGACCCGCGCACCTGCACGGCCACGCTGCCGGTGCCGGCCTCCGGCGCGTCGAACCCGGGGCTCCTGGTCC
>DATIUR010000435.1:0-9481 GCA_035466675.1 Anaeromyxobacteraceae bacterium
CGCGCTCCCGGGCGCCGCGGCGGAGCTGTTCGACATCGACGAGGACGACGCGGGCGAGGAGCATGGATCGCCCCAGGCGGCGTCCGGGGCCAAGTGCGGCTAGCGGGCCCGAGGGAGGGCACGAGGAATGATCCGCATCGCCACGCGCCGCAGCCCCCTGGCCCGGTGGCAGGCCGGCCACGTGAAGGGCCTCCTCGAGCAGAGGGAGCCCGGCCTCGAGGTCCGCCTGCACGAGCTCGTCACCCGGGGGGACCGGATCCTGGAGGTCCCGCTCGCCGAGGTGGGCGGCAAGGGCCTCTTCGTGAAGGAGATCGAGGACGCCCTGCTCCAGGGCGACGCCGAGATCGCCGTGCACTCCATGAAGGATCTGCCCGCCGTCCTGGCCGACGGGCTGGTCCTGGCGGCGGTCCCCGAGCGGGAGGACCCGCGCGACGCGCTCTGTTCCCCCCGCTGGAAGACGCTCGACCGGCTCCCGCAGGGCGCGCGGGTGGGGACCTCCAGCCTGCGCCGCTCCGCGCAGCTCAAGGCGCTCCGCCCCGATCTCCGGATCGAGATGGTGCGCGGCAACGTGGAGACCCGCCTGCGCAAGGCCGCCGAGGGGCTCGACGCGGTGGTGCTGGCCCACGCCGGGCTGCGGCGCCTGGGGCTCTCCGCCCACGCCACGCACGTGTTCGGGCCGGACGAGATGCTCCCGGCCGTGGCGCAGGGGGCGCTGGCGCTCGAGGCGAGGGCCTCGGACCGCCCCACCCTGGCACGGCTCGCCGCGCTCGAGCACCCGGAGACGCGCATCCGGATCGAGGCGGAGCGAGGCTTCCTCGGGCGCATCGAGGGCGGCTGCCAGGTGCCCATCGCCGGGCACGCGGTGGTGGAGGGGGCCGAGGTGGTCCTGCGCGCGCTGGTCGCCTCCCTGGACGGCACCCGGGTGATCCGCGGCGAGCGGCGCGGGCCGGTGGCCGAGGCGCGCGCCATCGGCAGCGCGCTCGCCGAGGAGCTCCTCTCGCGGGGCGCGGACGCCATCCTTCGCGAGTGCGAGGGGCTGGCGCCCTCGCTCGCCGCGCCGAAGAAGACGTAGACGATGGCCCCGGCGCGGCTCGACGGCCGGACGGTGGTGGTCACCCGGGGCAAGGGGGGCGAGGACGCGCTCACGGTGCGGCTCGCCGAGCTGGGGGCCGCGGTGCGGGATCTGCCCGCCGTCGAGATCGGACCGCCCCAGTCGGCCGACGCCCTGGACGCCGCCCTCCGGGAGCTGCCGCGCCTCGACTGGGCGGTCTTCGCGAGCGCGAACGCCGTGGCGCGCACGGTGGAGCGGATGGACGCCCTCGAGCTTCCGCGCGCCTGGCTCGCGCTCCGGTCGCTCGCGGCGGTCGGCCCGGCCACCGCCGAGCGGCTGGCCAGGGAGGTGCGCGCCCCCGACCTCGTGCCGGAGGAGGCGACCGGAGCGGCCACCGCGGCGGCGCTGGCCGGGCGGGTGCGCGGGCTGCGCGTCCTGGTGCCGCGTCCGGCCGAGGGGCGGCCCGAGCTGGTCGAGGGCCTGGCCGCCGCCGGCGCCGAGGTGCTCGCGCCGGTGGCCTACCGGACCGTTCCCGCGCCGGCCGAGCGGATCCGGGCGCTGGCCGGCTGGATCGAGGCGGGCGAGGTGGACGCCGTGACCTTCGCCTCGCCGTCGGCCGTGAAGGCGGTGGTGGCCGGACTGGGGCCGCGAGCCGAGCTGCTCCGGCGCGTGCTCCTCGCCTCCATCGGTCCGACCACGTCGGCCGCCCTGCGCGAGGCCGGCTTCCCCCCCGGCGTCGAGCCCGGGCGGCACACCGGCCGGGACCTGGCGGAGGCCGTGGCGGGGAGGCTCGGGGCGGGGTAGCGAGGTGCGAGGCCCGCGCCGCAAGCTGCTCGCCGCACTCGCGATCGTGGCCGCTCTCGCCGGCCTGCGCGTAGCGCTGGCGCCGCGCCGGCTTCCCCACGGGGAAGTGGTCCTCGACGAAGCTGGCCGCGCCCGGGCGGCGAGCGCGCTGCGGGATCCGGGGCTGGACCGCGCGGCTCTCCTGGCGGCGCTCGCCTCGCGGCGGGTGGTGCTCGTCGGCGAGAGCCACTTCCTCGGGGAGCCGCCCGCGTGGCTCACCGGGCTGCTCGCCGACCTGCGCGCACTCGACGGGCGCCCGGCCGTGCTGCTCCTGGAGCTACCGGAGAGGATGCAGGGTGACCTCGAAGCGTACCGCGCCGGCGGCGACGAACCGACTCTCGCCGCGGCATGGCGCACATGATGATGGCGGGACGGTACCTGTACGACTCGCCCAGCCGCAGGCCGGTCGGCGCGCGCCTGCTCGACGCAGGGCTCGCCCGGCGAGAGGTCGCGGCGGTGTGGCTCGTCACCGGGGAGCCGCCGGTCGAGGGCGTCTGGCCGTCGGGCCCGGTCGCGCTCGACGGTCCCGCCGCGGCGCTCCCGCCCGCGCTCCTGCTGGACGTCCCGGTCGCCGGAGTGGACCGCGTGGGCGATCTGGCCGACTTCGCGGTGTTCCTCGGGAAGGGGACGCAGATCGACGGGAAGTGAGCGGCGCGGGCCCGGGGCAAACGGGGGCCGCGCTCACCCCTTCCTCCCCGCTCTCGCAGCCTCCTTCGCGGCCTTCCGCGCCCGCTGCTTCGCCAGGAAGCCGGTGCGGCGGCGCTCCGCGTGCAGGTCGAGCTTCGGCGGCCGGCCGGCGGGCGGGGGGTGGCGGGCGGCGCGCTCCCGGCCGGGCTCGAGCGTCCAGTGGAAGAGCCGCTTCACCACCAGCGTGGCGTAGGCGCCGGGCGGGAGCGTGAAGGCGACGTTGACGCGCGAGCGGCCGCGGTTCAGCTCGTCCGGTGTCGCCTCGCCCAGGGCGAGACGGCCGGGGACCACCACCACCGGCCGCTCCTCCGGCTCGAAGTGGATCTCGGGCGTTCCGGGAACGGCCAGGTGGCCGAGCCCCATGTCCTCGCGGCCGAGCACGGAGAGGGCGGCCCGCTCCACCGCCGGGTCCGTGAACGTGGTCGCGGGCGCGAGCAGCGGGAAGGTGAGGTCGCGCAGGCGGCGGAACAGGTCCGCGTCGAGCTCGCGGGGGAAGAGCAGCGTTCCGGCCTGGTAGCGGATGGAGACCAGCCGGCCGATCCCGACCACGTCCCGCAGGTAGCGCTTCACCCCCTCGTTCCAGAGCCAGCTCTGGTAGGCGAAGACCTGGAGCCCACGCCAGCGGGGCTCGGTCCGGAGGATCGCTCCGCGGAAGTCCCTGGGGTGCTCCCGGAGCCAGCGGATCACCGGAGCGTACCGATCGGCGCCGGGGTGCGGGTTCCGGCGGTCCCACTCGCCCCAGTGCTCCCTCCAGAAGGCCTTCACCTTCGCGTCCCCGGAGCGGTCGAGCTCGCTCGGGCGAGCCATCACGTTCCGCAGGGCCGCCTCGAAGTCGCCCCGCATCAGGTCCTTCACGATGAAGCCCTGCCCGTGCTTGAGGGACCCGAACCGCTGCGAGTCGAAGTAGTTCACCACCCCGAGCCGCCGGACCTCCGCGACCGCGGCGGGCAGGCGGGCGAGGTCCTCCTCGGAGAGGTCGCGGACCGTCACCGCGAACCGGTTGGAGGTGGTGTTCTCCGCGGAGAGCGGGCGGGCGGTCCGGCCGAGCGGCTTGAGCCGGAGGTCGGGCTCCTGCATCTCCACCGCACGGCCCCGCACCGCCACGACCTGGGTGGTCCGCCCCTGCTTGTCCTTGAGCCCGCAGAAGCTCACCGCGGCCCGCGGGATCCGGAACCTCTCGCAGATGCGGTCCACCGCCTCGAAGGTGGAGAGCTTCTGCTTGTCCATCAGGTAGACGAACCACTGGCCGGCGGGGTCGTCGTCGAACCTCCACGACTCGGTGACCTGGAAGTCCTCCGGACGCTGCTTCAGCTTCATGCGAGCCTCCTACCACGGCCGGGGTCGGGCGGGGCGGGGACGACGGGGGGGCGCTCCGGCCGTGCTACGATCCGCCGATGGCCGCGAGGTGCGCCAACTGCGGGAAGGACCTGGCGACCGAGGGCGCGCCGTGCGCGGCGTGCGCCCACGTCGCGCCGCGCCTGGTGTGGCACGGGCCGGCGGGCGACGCGGAGTGGATCCTCTCCGGGCGGACGCTGGTGGGCCGGGCACGGACCTGCACCGTCCGCCTGGCCGCCGATCGCGAGGCGTCCAAGGAGCACGCGGCGGTCGAGCCGGCGGGGAGGGGCTGGCGGATCCGCGACCTGAAGAGCTCGAACGGCACCTTCGTGAACGGGAGCCGGGTCCGGGAGACGCTGGCCCTGCGGGACGGCGACGAGATCCGCGTCGGCGCCACCCGGCTCAAGTTCAAGGGACCGGGCGGCGAGGCCACCCCCGAGCCCCTCCGGACGCCGGTGCGCCCCTCCGAGCCGATGCTGTCCGGGGGCGTCACCATGGTCTCCTCCGACCCGGCCCTGATCGCCTCGGCTCCCATCGACCCCGACCTCCGCTTCCGGCCCGCCGCGGAGCGAGCCGACACCGCGGCGCTCCGCCGCGACTACGAGAAGCTCCGCATCGTGCACGAGTGCCACCGCGCCCTGGGCGGCGCGCGCGACCCCGCCGACGTCTGCGCGAAGCTCCTGGACCTCGCCCTGACGGTGTTGCCGGCGGACGGCGGCGCCGTGCTGCTCCGCGGCGCGGGAGGCACGCTCGAGCCGGCCGCCTCGCGCGTCCCCGGCGGCGAGGAGACGATCCAGGTCTCGGAGACCCTGCTCGCCAGGGTGCTGGGCGGCCGGGAGGCGGTCCTCTCGGCCGACGCCCTCGCCGACACGCAGCTCGGCGACGCCAAGTCGATCGTGGCGCGCGGGGTGCGGAGCCTGATGGCCGTGCCGCTGCTCGGCGGGGCCAACCCGGACCAGGTGCGCGGCGTGCTGGTCCTGGAGAACCGGCGCCGGGCGGGGGCCTTCGACCGCAAGGACCTCGACCTGCTCGCCGCGGTGGCCGCCCAGGCCGGGATCGCGCTCGAGAACGCGGTGCTGGCCGACACCCGGGACCGGCTGGCCCGCTTCCTCCCGCCGCCGCTGGTCGAGGACGCCGCCCGCGGCATCCTCGACGTGAGCCGCCGGGGCACGCTGGTGGAGGCGACGGTGCTGTTCGCGGACCTGCGCGGCTTCACCGCGCTCGCCGAGCGGCTGGCCCCGGAGGCCACGGTGGAGCTGCTCAACGGCTTCTTCGAGGCGATGGTGGAGGAGGTGTTTTCGGAGGAGGGGGTGCTGGACAAGTACCTGGGCGACGGGCTCATGGCCCTCTTCGGCGTCCCGCTGCGCGCCGCCGACGCCGGGGCGGGCGCGGCGCTCCGCTGTGCCACGCGCATGCAGGCGCGGCTCGCCGCGATCTCGGTCGAGCGGGAGGAGGGCGGAGCGCCGCTGGCCATGGGCGTGGGGATCGCCACCGGCCCGGTGGTGGTGGGCGCGATGGGGTGCGAGCGGAGGCTCGACTACACCGCCATCGGCGATCCCGTGAACGTGGCGGCGCGCCTCTGCGCGGCGGCGGCGGCGGGGGAGATCCTCTGCGGCGAGGCGGTCGCCTCGCGCGCTCCCGCCGGCATCGCGCTCGAGCCGGTCGCGCCGCTCGACGTGAAGGGGAAGGCCCGGCCGGTGCCGGCGTTCCGCGCACGCCGGGCCTGATGGTGAGCCGGACCGCCCGCTACTCCCGCTCGCGGAAGAAGAAGACGAGCGTCAGGCAGTGAAACTCGTTGTCGCTCGACTGGGTCACCACCCGGTCGACGATCTCCAGGGTGGGGTTCGAGCGGAGCCAGCGCGTGATGGTCTCGCCGAGCTCCTCGCGGTCCTTGGCCTTCGTGGCCGAGAAGACCTTCACGCCGGTGAAGTTCATCGCGCTCCCTTGGAATCCCCCGCACGCCGACCCGATGCGCGACTACCCCACGAGTATTGCCCCGGCGGATTTCACTGTCAAACAAGCACGGCCGGCACCCGGGAATCCTTCTCAACGCCCGCGCGGGCGTGCTAAGGAGCGGCCAGTCGCACATCCGGGGACACCAATGCTCATCGACCTCCACGTCCACAGCCACCACACCCGCGGATGTGCGCTCGCGCCGCGCGACGCCGTCCGCCGGGCCCGGGAGGCCGGTCTCGACGGGATCGCCTTCACCGACTGGAACACCCTCGAAGGCCTCGCGGAGATCCGCGAGGCGGGGCGGGCGGAGGGCTTCCTGACGCTCTGCGGCGTGGAGCTCACGACCGATCACGGACACTACCTGTGCTTCTTCCCGGAGCCGGAGAAGGTGTCCGCCCCGGCGCAGATGTTCGGCGCCGCCACGCCGTGGCCGGTGCGCGAGACGCTGGCCCGGGTCCGCGCGCTGGGAGGGGTGGCCATCGCCGCGCACCCGTACGACAAGACCGTGGAGCGGCCGAGCGGCGACTTCCTCTTCACGCTCGACGGGCTCTCGGCCATCGAGGGCCTGAACACGCGGCGGAAGGGCCCGGCCAACGACCTGGCCGTCGAGGCGGCCGACCACATGAACCTCCCCTGCACCGGCGGCTCGGGCGCGCACGCCGCCGACGAGATCGGGAAGGCGGCCACCCTCTTCCGCGACCCGGTGGCGAACGAGGCGGACCTGGTGGCGCAGGTCCGGGCCGGGACCGTCTACTGCGTCGCCATCGGGGTGACCCCGCAGCCGGCGGAACGCGATCGCGAGCCGCGCCCGCGCGGCGAGGGTAGGGCGCGGCACGGGGGCCCGGAGCGCCGGGGCGGCGGCCGCCGGCCGCGCTGACGGCGTGGCCCGGCGGCCCGTCCGCGCCGGCGTCACTTCTGCCAGCGCACCAGCCGGCCGTCCTCCAGGAAGGCGCGGCGCTTCCCCCCCGGCCAGGTCCACTCCTCGGTCCGCGCCGGCCGGTCGATCCGCTTCCGTTCCGGCTGACCCCAGGCCATCTCCAGGGCGCGGGAATCCATCCCCTCGAGCGGCTCCTTGCGCAGGATGGCGTCGCGCTGCTCGGCGGGCAGCGACTTCAGGAGCGCGGTGGGATCGTCCGGCCCGAGCAGCCGGTCCACCTCGGCCCGGACGTCCTCGAAGGTCGCCGCCGTCTGGGACAGGACGATGACGTGGGGCCGCTCGTCTCCCGTCACCTGGAGCAGCACCCACGGGTGATAGCGCGGCGTCATCACCACGCGGCCGGCGATGACCCAGCCGGTGGGGAACTCGACCGCGCCGACCCGCACCGGCGTCCCGGGCGGCAGGATCCGCTCGGCCGCGGGCGGATCGATCCGGCCGCCCCCCGGCGTGAGGAGGAGGTCCACCTCGGCGAGCGGCTGGTCGGTCAGGAAGACCCTGCTGCGGTCGCCGAAGAACGGGGCGGCGTTCACCGCCACGCGCAGGAAGAGGGACTTGCCGGACAGCTCCGCCGCGGCGCGCTCCCGGTCGGCGTCGGAGAGCTGGAGCGCCGGGGCGCAGGCGGCGAGGAGGAGGAGCGGGAGAACGAGGGCGGTGCGTCGCATCGCCTGGTTTTCCCACCGGCCCGGGCAGCGCACAAGCGCCGGGCGACGCCGCACGCCCCGAATGGCGCAGCCGTGGACGTGCGGCGCGGATAAGCTCCCACCGTGGCGCACCTCGGCGAGAACGCGCTCCAGGTGCTGGAGCGTCGCTACCTCCTGCGGGACGACGCGGGTCGGGTGGTGGAGTCTCCCGCCGGCCTCTTCCGGCGCGTGGCGCAGGCGGTGGCCCAGGCCGAGCCGGAGGGGCGCCGGGCCGAGATGGCCGAGCGGTTCGAGTCCCGCCTGGCCTCGCTCGAGATGTTGCCGAACTCGCCCACCCTCATGAACGCGGGGCGCGGCCACGGCCAGCTGGCCGCCTGCTTCGTCCTGCCGGTGGACGACGACCTGGCCTCGATCTTCGACGCCCTCAAGTGGGCCGCGCTCATCCACCAGTCGGGCGGCGGCACCGGGTTCTCCTTCTCGCGACTGCGCCCCAAGGGCGACGTGGTCAAGACCACGCACGGGGTGGCGAGCGGGCCGGTCTCGTTCATGCGCGTCTACGACGCGGCCACCGAGACGATCAAGCAGGGCGGCGTGCGGCGCGGAGCCAACATGGCGGTCCTCTCCGCCGACCACCCGGACGTGCTCGAGTTCGTCGACGCGAAGCGCGGGCCGGGGCTCGAGAACTTCAACCTCTCGGTCTCGGCGCCGGACGCCCTCTTCCAGGCGGCGGCCCGCCGCGACCGCTGGGCCCTGCGCCACCCGCGCACCGGGGCGACCGTGCGCGAGGTGGACGCCCGCGTCCTGCTCGACCGGATCGCGGCGTCGGCCGGGGAGTCGGGCGCGCCCGGGCTCGTCGTCCGGGACCGCGTGGAGGCGGCCAACCCCACCCCGGACCTCGGCCCCATCGAGGCGGTCAACCCCTGCGGCGAGCAGCCGCTCCTGCCCTTCGAGGCCTGCACGCTCGGCTCGGTGAACCTGGCCCTCTTCGAGCGCGACGGGGCGGTGGACTGGGGCCGGCTCGGCGCCTGCGTCCGGGACGGCGTCCGGTTCCTCGACGACGTCCTCGACGTGAACGCCTGGCCGCTGCCGCAGATCGCCGACGTCTCCGGCCGCAACCGCAAGATCGGGCTCGGCGTGATGGGCTGGGCGGATCTGCTGGTCCGCCTGGGGATCCCCTACGACGCGCCCGAGGCCCTCTCGCTGGCCGAACGGGTGATGGGGTTCGTGCAGGCCGAGGCCCACGCGGCGAGCGAGGCGCTGGCGCGGGAGCGGGGCCCCTTTCCGGGCTGGCCCGCCAGCGCGCCGGCGCGGGCCGGCGTCCCGCCCCGGCGGAACGCCACCGTCACCACCATCGCCCCCACCGGCACCCTGGCCCTCATCGCCGGCTGCTCCTCCGGGATCGAGCCGCTCTTCGCCCTCACCTACGTGCGCCGCGCCCTGGGAGACACGGAGCTGCGGGAGGAGCACCCGCTCCTGGTCCGGGCGCTGCGGGGGGCCGGCGCCGAGGCGGCGCTGCCCGCGGTGCGCACCATGGGGCGGGCGCGGGGCGTCCCGGGGATCCCGGAGGCGATCGCGCGGGTCTTCGCCACCGCCCACGACGTGACGCCCGAGGCGCACGTGCGCATGCAGGCCGCCTTCCAGCGGCACGTCGACAACGGCGTCTCGAAGACCATCAACCTGCCCCGGAGCGCCACCGTCGAGGACGTGGCCAGGGCCTACGCCCTCGCCTTCGAGCTGGGGTGCAAGGGGATCACCGTCTACCGGGACGGCTCGCGGGAGAAGCAGGTGCTGAAGGGCGGCGCCGTCGTGAACGGGGAGCAGTGCCCGAGCTGCGGAGGCGCGCTGGGCAAGAGCGGCGGGTGCAGCGTCTGCGCGGCCTGCGGCTGGGCGAGCTGCGAGACGACGGAGTGAAAGCGGGCCACGGGCTCCAGGCTACGGGCTACGGCGGAGGCGCACGCCGGGTGGCTTCTGCCGGAGCCTGGAGCCTGTAGCCTGAAGGCTACGCACCCGTCATTCCTTCTTGGCCTTCTC
>DATIUR010000436.1:0-8661 GCA_035466675.1 Anaeromyxobacteraceae bacterium
GCTCCGGCTCTACACGCGCCACGACCACGACGCGCGCCCCGAGCACGACCTCCCGGAGATTCTGCGCGAGGATCTCTCCGAGACCCTGCTCGCGGTGGCGGCCATGGGGGGCGGCGCCGACCTCGCCTGGCTCGACCCGCCGCCCGCCGCGGCCTGGGAGGCGGCGCGCCTGCTCCTCGCCCGGCTCGGGGCGGTCGACGGGGCCGGCTCGCTCACCGCGCTCGGCCGGCGCATGGCGCGCTACCCCGTCCACCCGCGGCTCGCGAGGCTCGTGGTCGAGGCGGCCGCCCGCGGCGCGCCCGCCGGGGGAGCGCTCCTGGCCGCCATCCTGGGCGAGCGCGACCTGCGCGAGCGGCGCGCCCTCGAGGGCGCCGCCCTGCCGCCGACCGGACCCTCCGACCTGCTCGAGCTCGCCCACCTCTTCGAGGAGGCGGCGCGGGCGCGGTTCGACCCCGACCGGGTTCGCCGACTGGGCCTCGTGCCGGGGGCGGCGCAGGCGATCGACCGGAGCCGCCGCCAGCTCGAGCGCCTGGCGCGGGGGGAGCGCGGGTCCCCGGCGGCCTCGGCCCGGATCCCGGCCGCGACCTCGACCTCGACCTCGGGGACCGACTCCGCCTTGCTCCTCGCCACCCTGGCCGCCTACCCCGACCGCGTCGCCCGCCGTCGGGCACCGGGCTCCGACGAGGTGGTCCTGGCCGGCGGGGGGAGCGCGCGCCTCGACCCGGCCTCGGTGGTGCGCGAGGCCCCGCTCCTCGTGGCGGTGGACGCCGGCGAGCGGCGGGGCGATCGGCGCGGCGCCGGCCGCGGCGAGGTGCGGGTGCGCATCGCCAGCGCGGCCACGGCGGAGATGCTGCTCGAGCTCTTCCCGGAGGCGCTCCGGTACGAGGAGGCGCTCTCCTGGAACGAGGCGGCCGGACGCGTGGACGCGGTGGAGCGGCTCCTCTACGGTGACCTGGTCCTCGAGGAGACGCGCGCCGCGCGGGCCGATCCGGAGAAGGTCTCGGCCCTCCTCGCCGAGCAGGCGCTCTCCCGGGGGCCGCGGGCGTTCGCGGAGGAGGGCGAGATCGACCGGCTCCTGGCCCGGATGGCCTTCGCGGCCGAGCACGCCCCGGCGGCCGGGATCGCGCCGCCCACCGAGGAGGACCTCTCCCGGGCGCTCCGCTCCCTGTGCGCGGGGCGGCGGAGCCTCGCCGAGCTGCACGAGGGCGGCCTCCCCGCGGCGCTGCTCGCCGGCCTCCCGCCCGCGGCCCGGGCCGCGCTCGAGCGGCTGGCGCCCGAACGCGTCACCCTCCCCGGCGGGCGGAGCGTGCGGGTGGGGTACGCGGCGGGCAAGCCGCCCTGGATCGAGAGCCGGCTGCAGGACTTCTTCGGGATGGCCGACGGGCCGAGCGTCGCGGGCGGGAAGGTGCCGCTCGTCCTCCACCTGCTCGCCCCGAACCAGCGGGCCGTGCAGGTGACCACCG
This sequence comes from Anaeromyxobacteraceae bacterium, assembly GCA_035466675.1. Taxonomy (GTDB): domain Bacteria; phylum Myxococcota; class Myxococcia; order Myxococcales; family Anaeromyxobacteraceae; genus Anaeromyxobacter. Next base: position 1,464 of record DATIUR010000436.1, read on the forward strand.
ATCTCTCCGGCTTCTGGGCGCGGCACTACCCTGCCCTGCGGCGCGAGCTCGGGCGCCGCTATCCGCGCCACGCCTGGCCGGAGGATCCGCGCACCGCGGCGCCTGCGGCGCGGAGGCGGTAGGACACGACCCTCGGGGCCCCGGGGAAGCGCCACCTCTTGGACCCACGCGGGGCCGGTGCGGCGAGCGGGACCGCTCCCGCCGGCCGGGACGCGCTAGACTCCGCGCATGTCCCTCAAGCACCTTCTCGTCCACGTGGACGCGGGCGCGCGGACGTCGGAGCGGCTCGACCTCGCCATCGCGGTCGCGAAGCGCTTCGGCGCGCGCCTGACCGGTCTCTTCGCCGAGAGCGGCCAGCTCGGCCCGTCCATCGTGGCGCGCCGGAACCCGGAGAACGTGGCGAGGGCGATGGCCGAGGCGCGGGCGGCGTTCGAGGCCCGGGCCGCCGCGGCCGGCGTGGAGGGGGAGTGGTGGCAGATCGAGGAGGCCGACTACGCCGAGGTGGTGGGCTGGACGGTGCGGTGCACGCGCTACGCGGACCTGTCCGTCTTCGGACAGCACGAGCACCGGGAGGACGGCGAGCGCGTCCCGGCCGACCTGGTGGACCAGGTGCTTCGCGACGGCGGACGGCCCGTGCTGGTGGTGCCCTCGCTGGGCCACCACCCGGACGCGGGCAAGCGCGTGCTCGTCGCCTGGACGGGGAGCCGCGAGGCGGCGCGCGCGCTCGCCGACGCCCTGCCCTTCCTCGAGCGCGCCGAGGAGGTGGTGGTCCTCTCCATCCAGCGCCCCAGCGCCTCCGAGGGCGGGGGGAAGCTGCCCCCGGTGCACGTCGTGCCCCATCTCCGCGCGCACGGGATCGAGGCGAGGTGGGAGCGGCTCCTGACCGACGACCCGAGCGTCGCCGACCACGTGCTGAACCGTGCCGCCGACGTCGGCGCCGACCTCGTCGTGGTGGGGGCGCACGAGCCGGGTGGCCTGTCGGCGCGCCCGCACGCCGGCACGACGCGCGACCTGCTCCGGTCGATGACGACGCCCCTGCTCCTGTCCGGGTAGGGCCCCGGGCGGGCCGCGGTTCACGGTGCGCGCTGCCGGACGCCGCGTTAAGCCCCGGCACCATGAACCTCAAGAGAGCTTTCCAGGTTCCGGGGCACTCGACGTTCGCTTCCCTCTCGCTCCTGCTCCTCCGCGCGGTGGCGGGCCTCGCCTTCATGCTCCACGGGTGGGGAAAGATCCAGAACCCGCTGGGCTGGATGGGCCCCGAGGCACCCATCCCGGGCCCGCTCCAGCTCCTGGCGGCCGTCTCCGAGTTCGGCGGCGGGCTGGCCTGGATCCTGGGCCTGCTCACGCCGCTCGCCTCCCTGGGCATCGGGATCACGATGGCCGTGGCGTTCTCGTTCCACGCCTTCGCCCGCGGCGACCCCTTCGTGTCGATGACGGGCGGGCCTTCCTACGAGCTGGCGGCGCTCTACTTCTGCGTCGCGCTCCTGCTCCTGGCGTCGGGGCCCGGCCGGTTCTCGCTCGATCGGAAGGCGTTCGGGGCGCGCTGACCGGACGCTCTCCCGTGCCGATTGACACGGCCCCGGTCGGAGGGGGATAGGGAGGCTTCCCCCCTCGCCGGAGGCCCCATGTTCCGCGCCATCCTCGTGGAGAAGCAGGACGGGAAGCAGACCGCCCGCGTCGCCGACCTCGCGCCGGAGGCGCTCCCGGAGGGCGACGTCACCGTCCGGGTGGCCTTCTCCACCCTCAACTACAAGGACGCGCTCGCCATCACCGGCCGGGCCCCGGTGATCCGGTCCTTCCCCATGGTCCCGGGCATCGACCTCGCCGGCACGGTCACCGCCAGCGCCGGGCCCCGCTGGAAGGCGGGCGACCGGGTGGTGCTGAACGGCTGGGGCGTGGGCGAGGCGCACTTCGGCGGGCTGGCCCAGCAGGCGCGCGTCAAGGGCGACTGGCTCGTCGCCATCCCGGCCGCCTTCACCGAGCGGCAGGCCATGGCCGTCGGAACGGCCGGCTACACCGCGGCCCTGTGCGTGCTCGCCCTGGAGCGGCACGGCGTCCGCCCCGGCGACGGCGAGGTGCTCGTCACCGGGGCGACCGGCGGCGTCGGCAGCGTGGCGGTGGCGCTCCTCTCGAGGCGCGGCCACAGGGTGGCGGCCGCCACCGGCAAGGCGCGGGAGGCGGACTACCTGCGCGCCCTCGGCGCGGCGGCCATCGTGGACCGGGCCGAGCTCTCCTCGCCCGGGAAGCCCCTCGGCAAGGAGCGCTGGTCGGGCGTCGTCGACACCGTGGGGAGCCACACCCTCGCGAACGCCTGCGCCACCACGCGCTACGGCGGGACGGTGGCCGCCTGCGGGAACGCGTCGGGGATGGACCTGCCCGCCTCGGTCGCGCCCTTCATCCTGCGCGGCGTGACGCTCCACGGGATCGACAGCGTCCGCGCGCCCATGCCGCGGCGCGAGGAGGCCTGGGCGCTGCTGGCGAGGGACCTCGAGCCCGCGAAGCTCGAGAGCATGGTCCGCGAGATCCCGCTCGCCGCGGCGATCCCGGCCTGCGAGGAGATCCTGGCCGGGACGGTGCGCGGCCGGATCGTGGTCGACGTGAACCGCTGAGGGAGGTGCGCGCGGCGCGGCGGCGGTGCTCAGGCGGCCCCCGCCGCCGCCAGCTCCTCGATGACCTCCAGGAGTCGCTCGGGCTCCACCGGCTTCGCGAGCACCGTCACGTCGTGGCTCGCCAGGAAGGTGGAGGCGCGCTCTCCGAAGGCGCCCCCGGTCAGGAAGGCCAGGCGGGGCAGCAGCGCGGGGTCCCGGTCCGAGAGCGCTCCGTGGACGGAGACGCCGTCCATCGTCGGCATCATCAGGTCGAACAGCATCGCGTCCCAGCGCTCGCCGGCGTCGAGGCGCCGGAGCGCCTCCTCCGCCGAGCCGAGGACGGTGACGTCGTGGACGCCCTGGAGCCCGCGCTGCAGCGCGCGCAGGACCATGGGCTCGTCGTCGACGAGGAGGACACGCCGCCGGGGACGGGCCGCGGGAGGCCCGGCCGCGGGAGAGGCCTGCGGCGCCACCGCGCCGGCGGCGGCCGGCAGGTGGACCCGGAAGACGGCGCCCCGCCCCTCCTGGCTCTCCACCTCGATGCGGCCCCCCACGGCGTCGACGATGCTCCGGGCGATGGAGAGCCCGAGCCCGGTCCCCTGGCCGACGGGCTTGGTGGTGAAGAACGGGTCGAAGATGCGTTCGCGCGCCGTGGAGGGGATGCCGGCACCCGTGTCGCGCACCTCGACGACGACCTCGTCGCCCTGCTGCCGCGCCGCGACTTCGACCGAGTTCTGGTCGGGGCGTCCCGCGCCGATGGCCTGGGCCGCGTTGAGGAGCAGGTTGAGGAAGACGCGGCCGAGCTCGCTCGTCCGGGCGCGCACCGGCGGGAGCCCCTCCGGCAGGTCGACGGTCAGCCGGGCCGTCTGCTGGAGCTGGTTGCGGGTCATCTGGATCGCGTCGAGCAGCTCGGCGCGGACGTCGACCGGCAGCACGTCCTCGGTGCGATCCGGGCGTCCCAGCGAGCGCATGGCCTTCACGACGCCGGCGATCCGGCGGCTGCCCTCCAGCGTCTCCGTCAGGACGCGGCGGATCTCCTCCCGGTCGAGGGGCGGGTCGCCCGGGCCGCCCGGCGCCGAGAGGATCTCGAGGCCGTGCCGGAGCCCGCCCTGCATCCAGGAGAGCGGGTTGTTGATCTCGTGGGCCACGCCCGCCGCGAGCGTGCCCACCGAGGCGAGGCGGGTGGCGGTGAGGAGCGCCTCCTCGGACCGGCGCCGCTCCGTGACGTCGTGGTGCGCGACCACCACGCGGGCGAGCCCACGGTCGGCGAAGCGCGAGGCGCGGACCACGAACCAGCGGCGCGCCGTGGGGGAGTGGCAGGGGTACTCGAGGGAGAACGCGCCCGCGCGCCCCTCCAGCAGATCGCGAAGGCGGGAGGCGAAGCGCGCGGCCTCCTCGGCGCCGGAGCCGCTCGCCCCATCGCACGTGGCGAGGTAGGGGGTCCCCTCCACGATGCCTCCCGGGGGCGCCCCGTTGGCCGCGCCGAACTCCCTCCAGGCCCGGTTCACGGACAGGATCCGGCCCTGCTCGTCGAGGACGCAGATCTGGTCGGGCATCGCGTCGAGGGTGGCCTGGGCGAAGCGGCGCGCGGCCTCGATCTCCTCGGTGGCGCGCTGCCGCTCGGCGAGGTCGCGGCCGGCCCGGCGGGCGGCCTCCAGGGCGCGGGCCCGCCCGGCGCCGAGGAGCCAGACCAGGAGCGCCAGGGCCGCGCTCGCGCTTCCGCCGGCCACCGCCACCAGGGACGAGCGCGCGGAGGCGCTCCGAGGGCCGCCGTCCGGGAGCGGGCGCACCACCATCGTCCACTGCCGCCCGGCGAACTCCAGCGCGCGCTCGGCGCGGAGGGCGGCCTTCTCCGGCTCGGCACCGCGCTCGGCCTCGGAGGAGTCGAAGAGCAGCGTGTCGAGCGTCGCCGCCGGGCCGTCGTGGAGCTCGATGTGGATGCCGATCGAGGGGTCGCCCAGGATCCCCCGCATCAGGTCGACCATCCGGTAGGGCGAGTAGACCCAGCCGATCAGCGCGTCCCGCCGCTGCTCGACGGTCTCGTCCGGCGCGCCGTTCCGGTACACCGGCAGGTAGAGCAGGACGCCGGCCTGCACGTTCTCCTCGGTCTCCTGCACCAGCCGGACCCTCCCGGAGAGGGCGGCGCGCCCGGTGTCTCGGGCCCGCTCCATGGCGGCGCGGCGCACCGGCTCGGAGAACATGTCGTAGCCGAAGGCGCGCAGGTTGCGCCCCGCGAACGGCTCCAGGAAGACGATGGAGCTGTACGGGTCGCGCACTCCCTCCGGCCAGACGGCGTAGGCGGGGAACCCCTCGGCCCGGACCGCCTCGACGTGCGCCTCCCTGGCGGCCGCCGGCACGAGCAGCGAGAACCCCACCCCCTGGATGCCCGGGTAGGCCTCCGCGAGCTGCAGCGACTCCACGTAGCGGTGGAACTCCTCGCGGTCCACATGGAGCGAGGCGGCGAAGAGCCCCTGGGCGCCGCGCAGCACCTGCTCGTGGGCGCGCATGCGCTGCAGCACGCGCGCGTCCGCGTCCTGGACCTGCAGCTCGAACTCCGCCCGCCGGGCGCGGTCCTCGCCGCTCCGGGCGGCGCGCCACGCCAGGAAGGTGAGCGCCAGCGCCCCGGCCAGCACGAGCACCGCGAGCGGCGCCGCGGCGCGCCGCCAGCCTCGGCCCGGATGCGTGGCGTCGCCTGGGGCGGGGAGCCCGTTCACGCGGCCGACTCTAGCGCGGGCCCTCGGCCCGGTGGAAGCGGCGCCGAACGGGGCGCGGCGCCCTGCCCGCCAGCGTCACCCCGAGGAGGACGAGCGCGATGCCGGCCGCGTGGAAGAGACGGAACGACTCGCCCAGGAGCAGGATGGCGAGGAGCGACCCGAAGGCCGGGAGCAGGTGGATGAAGACGCCTGCGCGGCTCGGGCCCATCTCCCCCACCGCCTGGTTCCAGAAGGCGTAGGAGAGCACCGACGGGAAGATCCCCACGTAGGCGACGCTCCCCAGGGTGACGAGGTCGAGCCGCATGGACGGGCCCCGGGCCATCTCCCACGCGTAGAAGGGCGCGATCCAGGCGACCCCCACGGCGACCAGCACCGTCAGCAGCGCGAGCGCGTCCAGGCCGACCGGCCGGCGCCGCAGGAGGACCGTGTAGACGGCCCAGGCCAGCACCGCGGCGAGGACCCAGAGGTCCCCGGGGTTGAACGACACCCCGCGCAGCGCCGAGAGCGAGCCCCGGCTCACGATGGTGACCACGCCGGCGAGCGAGACGGCGATGCCGCCGAGCTGGCCCGGCGTGGCCCTCCCTGCCCCGGTCACGAAGGAGATGGCCACGATCAGCGCGGGGCAGGCCGAGTTGAGGAGCACGGCGTTGGTGGCGGTGGTGTCCCGCAGGCCCATGTAGACGAGCGTGCTGAAGCTGCCCACGCCGAGCACGCCCAGCGCCGCCACCACCGGCCAGGCCCGGCGCAGCGCGGGCGCCTGCGCGCGCAGGCTCCGCCACGAGAGGGGCAGGAGCAGGGCCAGGGCCAGCACCCAGCGCCAGAAGGCCAGCGCCACCGGCGGCACGCGGCCGCTCACCGCCCGGCCCAGGACGAAGTTCCCGGCCCAGAAGAGCGCCGCCAGGGCGAGCAGCAGGGCCGGCGGAAGCGGGATGCGCCGCGGGGGGTGGGGCTCGCGCTCCGGCACGGCGTCATCCTCGCACGCGGCGGAGCCGGGCCGTCACACCTCGAGCAGGATCCGCTCCGGGTCCTCCACCACCTCCTTCACCTTGACCAGGAAGGCGACCGCCTCGCGCCCGTCCACCAGCCGGTGGTCGTAGGACAGGGCCAGGTACATCATGGGGCGCGCCGCGATGGTGTCGTCGGGCAGGACCACCGCCCGCTTCTGGATCTTGTGCAGGCCGAGGATGCCGGACTGGGGCGGGTTCAGGATGGGGGTGGAGAGCATCGACCCGTAGATGCCGCCGTTCGAGATGGTGAAGGTCCCGCCGGCCAGGTCCTCCATGGTGATCCGGTTGTCGCGCGCCTTCCTCGCCAGCTCGCCGATGGTCCGCTCGATCTCGGCGAAGGAGAGCTGGTCGGCGTCGCGCACCACCGGGACCACGAGGCCCTTGCCGCCGCCCACCGCCACCCCGATGTCGTAGTGGTCCTTGTAGACGACGTCCGTGCCGCGGACCTCGGCGTTCACCGCCGGGAAGGCGCGCAGCGCCTCCACCGAGGCCTTCACGAAGAAGGACATGAAGCCGAGCTTGACGCCGTACCGCTCCTGGAAGGCCGGCCCGTGCTTCTCGCGGAGCGCGAGCACGCGGCTCATGTCGACCTCGTTGAAGGTCGTCAGGATGGCGGCGGTCTGCTGGGCCTCGACGAGCCTCCGCGCCACCGTCCGGCGAAGCGGCGTCATCGGCACCACCCGCTCGCGCGCCCCGTCGGGACCGGCCGGGGCGGGCGCGGCCGGCCTCGCCTCGAGGGCGCGCACCACGTCCTCGCGGCGAACCGCGGCGCCGGCGGCGGGCACCGCCTCGGCGGCGAGCCCGTGCTCGGCCAGGAGCCGCCGGGCGGAGGGGGTGGCCCGGCGGGCGCCGGCCACCGGCGGGGGAAGGGGAGGCGGCTGAGCCCGCG
>DATIUR010000437.1:0-6266 GCA_035466675.1 Anaeromyxobacteraceae bacterium
AACGGTTCGAGGTCCTCGACGCGCTCGGGCGCGCCCAGCTGGCCCTGGGCGAACTGGCGGCGGCGGCGCGCACCTTCTCCGAGGCGGCCGCGGCCGGGCCCGGCGCTCCCGCGGGCGACGCCGAGCAGCGCGCCCGCAGCCGGCACCTGGCCGCGCTCGCGCTGGTGGCCTCGGGCCACCTCGCCGGCGCCGGCGCCGAGGTGGAGCGGGGGCTGGAGGAGACCCGGGCCGGCGCCCCGGAGGAGGCGGCCGGGCTGCTCCACCTGCGGGCCCTGGTGCTCTGGCACGAGGGGCGCGCGGCGGAGGCGCTCGAGGCGGCCGAGTCCTGCGCCGAGGCGGCCCACCAGACGGGCGACGCGGACCTCTTCTCGCGCGGGCGGGACCTGGCCGCCCTGGCGCGGGCCGCCGCGGGCCGCCCGCTCCCGCCCCCGGACGACGGCACCACGCCGGAGGACTGGCGGCGCCAGGACCGGACCCCCGAGCACCCCGTCGACGTCCACCTGGTCCTGTGGGACCTCGACCTGCTGGGCGACCGCGGCCGCGCCGAGGTGGAGCGCGCCGCCTCCCTGCTGCTGGAGCGCGCGCGCCATCGCGGCGCGGTCGAGTCCGCCGCCTCGGCCCTGCTCGGCCGCGGCACCGCCGCCCTGGCGGCCGGCCGGCTCGACCTCGCCGAGGCGTCGGTGCGGGAGGCGCTCGACCTCTTCCGGAGGACCGGCTCGGCGCTGGGCGAGGCGCTGGCGCTGGAGCGGCTCGGGACGATCCTCACCGTCCTGGGCCGGTTCGAGCCCGGCCTGGACGCCGTCGCCGCGGGGGTGGTGATCGCGGAGCGGGCCCTGCTCCGCCGGCACGCGCTCACCCGCCTGCACGCCGCCCAGGCCCGCAACCGGCTGGCCGCAGGCGCGCTCTACGCCGCCGAGGACGCGTCCCGCGAGGCGAGCGCCTCGGCGGCCCTCCACGGCGAGTGCGTGGTCTGCGACGCCGTCTTCCGGCCGGAGGTGATCCGGGTGGCGCTGGCCCGCGGCCGGATCGCGGAGGCGGAGACGGAGGCGTCCCAGCTCGAGGAGATCGCCGGCCGGCAGGGCGGACGCGGCCTGGGCGCGCTGGCCCGCCTCTCCCGGGCGCGGGTGCTCTCGGCCCAGGGGCAGCCGGCGGAGGCGCTCGCGGCCCTGGGCGAGGCGCGGGCCGCCCTGCTGGCGGCCGGGCTCGAGCTCGAGGCGGACCGCTGCTTCCGGCTCGCCTCCCGGCTCGGGCCGGCCGGGGGCGACCCGGCCGCCGGTCTGGCGCAGGCCGGTCCGGCCGCGCCCGCCGAGGGGGACGCGTGAGCGTCGACCCCTACGGCCTCCGCCGCGTGATCGCCCCGGCGGGCTCGCTGCCCCAGCGGGCCGACCGGCTCGATCCGGACCTCCCGCTCGGCGAGGACGAGCTGTCCGTGGCGGTGGAGGCCCTGGCGGTGGACGCGGCCAGCTTCGCCCAGATCGCGGGCGCCGCCGGCGGCGACCCGGAGCGCATCGCCGCCGAGATCGCCCGCATCGTCCGCGCGCGCGGGAAGCTCCACAACCCGGTCACCGGCTCGGGCGGCATGCTCCTCGGGCGGGTGCGGGCGGTGGGGCCGCGCCACCCGGCCGCCGGGAAGCTCTCGCCCGGCGACCGGATCGCCACGCTCGTCTCGCTCACCCTCACGCCCCTGCGGCTCGACGCCGTCTCCGCCGTGCGCCCGGAGGCCCACCGGGTCGAGTGCAGCGGCGAGGCGATCCTGTTCGCCACCGGGCTGTGGGCCCGGATCCCGCCCGACCTGCCGGAGCGGCTCGTGCTCGCGGTCCTGGACGTGTGCGGCGCCCCCGCCCTGGCGGCGCGCTACGTCCACCCGGGCGCGCGCGTGCTCGTGCTCGGCGCCGGCAAGTCCGGGGCGCTGGTGTGCGCGCTCGCCCGCGAGCGGGTGGGCGGGCGCGGCGAGGTGGTGGCCGCCGATCTCTCCGGGGCGGCGCTCGACGCCCTGCTCGCCGCCGGGGCGTGCCACCGGACCCTGCGCCTCGACGCCACCGACGCCGCCGGCGCGCTCGCGGCCGTGCAGGCGGCGGGCGGCCCCTTCGACCTGGTGGTGAGCTGCGCCAGCGTGGGCGGGACCGAGATGGCCGCCCTCCTGGCGGTGCGGGACGGCGGGACGGTCGTCTTCTTCTCCATGGCGACCTCCTTCACCGCCGCCGCCCTGGGCGCGGAGGGGATCGGGAAGGACGCGACGCTGATCGTCGGCAACGGCTACGTGCCCGGCCACGCCGACCTGGCGCTCGACCTCGTCCGCCGCAGCCCCGGCCTGCGCGCGCTCCTCGAGGCCCGGTACGCGGGGTAACGGCGCGCCCGGCCCGCGAGGTACACTCCGGGCCGGGGCCGTGGCGGAGCTGGCAGACGCGGCGGACTTAAAATCCGCTTCCCGCGAGGGAGTCCCGGTTCGACCCCGGGCGGCCCTATTGCCCGCCGGCGGCGTGCGCCTGCCCGTCGGCCGGCGGCCTCGCCGCGAGGTACCGCACGCCCGTCTGGACGAGCACCGCGGCGAAGCCGGCCCGCAGCCAGCCCTCGGAGAGCCGGACCGCCAGCCCGCTCCCCAGCCAGGCGCCGGCCAGCGTGCCCGGCACGAGCCCGGGCAGGATCCGCTTCACCACGTTCCCGAGCTGCCAGTGCTGGTGCGCGCCGGCCGCGCCGACCGGGACCATGGCCAGGAGCGAGGAGCCCTGGGCCAGCGCCTGCGGGAAGCCGGTGAGGAGCACCATGGCCGGCACCATCAGGCTCCCGCCCCCGACGCCCAGCATCCCGGAGAGGAAGCCGGCGAGCCCCCCCGTGGCGAGCAGGATGGCCGCCTGCGGCGCGCCGCCCATCGGGTCGGCCGGCCCCACCAGCCAGCTCTTGGCCAGGAGCACGGCGGTCACCGCCAGCAGGAACGCGCCGAAGGCCCGCTTGAGCCTCCACTCGGGGAGCGCGTGCGCGTACCGCGCGCCGAGGCGGGCCGTGAACACGGCCGGGAGGGTCAGGGAGACGGTCGCGGGCAGATCGACCTGGCCGCGGATGGCATAGGCGACGGCGCCGCCGATCCCGGTGAAGACCAGCGCGAGCAGGCTCGTGCCGTGCGCCTGGATCTGGCGCAGGCCGATCACCCCCACCATGAGCGGCGTCATCACCACCCCGCCGCCCACGCCCAGGAGCCCTCCCAGGAATCCTGCCGTCAGGCCGATGAGGAGCGAGGTGGCCGCGTCCTTCATGCCGCCGCGCCCGCCTTCGCCACCTTCAGTTGAGGAGCGACGGCGGCACGAAGGTGACGCCTTCGATGGGGCGCCGCCCGGCGAACCCCTCGTCCACGCCGTGCCAGTGGGTCACGGCGGGCTCGCCGAACTGCCAGCAGAGCAGCACCGGCTCCCCCTCCCGCAGCGAGTAGAAGTCCACGAGACCGCGCTCCAGGTCCTTGACCAGGCACCCGAGCCCGTTCACGCGCTCCACCGCGGAGGTGATCTCCCCGGCCAGGCGGCGGAGCCGATCCACCTCGCGGGTCCGGCCCCGGGGAGGGGACGCCCCCTCCTGCAGGACCGCCACCGCCGACTCCGGGCCGCCCAGCGCCTCCACCAGCGGCGCGATCTCCGTGCGGACCTGGGCGATCCGCCCGAACTCCATCTGGAGGGTGGCCACCAGGTCGTTCGCCTCCTCCACCGTGAAGAACCGGGGCCCCTGCTCCATGGGCGGAAACCCTAACATGGGCGTGTTATAAGCGCGGTTCGCCGGAGGTTCCGCCGCGTGCTCGAGACCGTCTCCAAGGGCTTCAAGGCCGCCCGCAACCGCCTGGCCGGGCGCACCGAGATCACCCCCGAGGTGGTGGACGAGGCCCTGCGCGACATCCGCGTCTCCCTGCTCGAGGCCGACGTCGCCTTCGACGTGGTGAAGCGGTTCGTCGCCCGCGTGCGCGAGAAGGCGGTCGGCGAGGTGGTCCGGACCAGGGTCCGCACCGACAAGGGCGTCCTGCAGGTCGGGCCGCAGGACCACTTCGTCAAGATCTGCCACGACGAGCTCGAGGCCCTGATGGGGCCGGTGGACACCTCGCTCCGCTTCTCGGCGGACCGCGGCCGCCCCACCGGCGTGATGATGGTGGGCCTGCAGGGCTCGGGCAAGACCACCACCGCCGGGAAGCTGGCCGCCAAGCTGCTCCGGGAGGGGAAGCGGCCGATGCTCGTGGCGGCCGACGTGCAGCGCCCCGCCGCGGTCGAGCAGCTCCGGATCCTGGGCGAGCGTCTCGGCGTTCCGGTCCACCACCAGCCGGGCCTCTCCCCCACCGACCTGTGCCGCGGCGCGCTGGAGGCCGCCCGGCGCGCGAAGGCCGACGTGGTCCTCTACGACACCGCCGGGCGGCTCGCCATCGACGAGGAGCTGATGGTGGAGCTCGAGGAGATCCAGCGGGCGGTCGCTCCCGAGAACGTGCTCCTGGTCGCCGACGCCATGATCGGACAGGACGCCGTGAGGACCGCGGCCGAGTTCGACCGGCGGCTCTCGCTCGACGGCTTCATCCTCACCAAGCTGGACGGCGACGCGCGCGGCGGCGCGGCCCTCTCCATCAAGGAGGTCACCGGCAAGCCCATCAAGTTCCTGGGCGTGGGCGAGTCGCTCGACCGGCTGGAGGAGTTCCGGCCGGAGGGGCTGGCCTCGCGCATCCTCGGCTTCGGGGACATCGTCGGGCTGGTCCGGGACTTCGAGGAGCACGTCGACGAGGCCACCGCCGAGGAGGAGGCGAAGAAGATCCTCTCGGGGGACTTCACCCTCGAGGACTTCGTGAACCAGATCCGGCTGGTCCGGAAGATGGGTCCGCTCGGCGAGCTGATGGAGAAGTTTCCCATCTTCGGCGAGCTGCCCGCCGGCTTCCAGTTCGACGACGCCCACCTGGGCCGCATCGTGGCCATGGTGGACTCGATGACCCGGTCGGAGCGCCGCAGGCCGGACTCCATCACCGACGGGCGCGTGAAGCGCATCGCCCGGGGCGCCGGCCGGACCGAGAAGGACGTCCGCGACCTGCTCAAGCAGTACCATGCCATGCGCGGCGTGATGCGCCAGATCGGGTCGGCGCCGGGGCTCCTCGCCCGCATGCCCGGGGTGAGGCAGCTCATGCAGCTCCGCAAGCTGCAGGGCAAGGGCATGGAGGACGTGCTGGGCGAGGACGCGGCCGCGGTGGAGCGCGCCCTGCAGGCAGGCCCGGAGGATCCCGCCGCCGCCGCGGCCCGGGCGGCCGGCCTGCCGAAGGGGTACACGCCCCCGGCCGCCGCCGGCGCGCTGGCCCGGGCGCGCCTGATGGGCTACGCGCCGGAGCCCATCGCCGCCGAGAGCCCGCGGGAGCGCGACGCACGCAAGAAGAAGCGGAAGCAGGAGCGGCAGGCCCGCAAGAAGGCGCGCAAGCGCAACCGGCGGTGAGCCGGGGCCCTCACCTCCGCCGCCTGGGCACCACCAGGCCGCGCGAGAGGCGCCGGAGGACCTGCTTCAGCTGGCGCTTCTTGTACCGCTCGTGCGAGGCGTCGCCGTGCTCGTTCGCCTGGGCGGTCTTCGCGTCCAGCACCTGGAACTCCACCAGCGAGAAGACGATCCGCCCCAGCTCGTCGGCCATGGGATCGAGGGGAGAGAGCAGGTCGTCGATCCGGACCGGCAGGTCCACCACGAAGTTCAGCACGCGGAAGTGCTTCCCGCTGAACTCGTTGCGCGGCCGCGACGGATCCCGCCTCTCCAGATCGGGGGGAAGCTGCAGCTCCCCGGCCAGGCGCGCGCCGTGCGGGTGCGCCGCGAGGAGGTCGGAGAAGCGCACCAGGTTGTTCCGGGCCTGCCCCGGGACGGCGTAGCTGAAGGGGAAGAGGTGGCTGGCCAGCCACCAGACCACCGGGGCGATCTGGTCGCGCCGCTCGGTCACCACCCGGTAGCGCACGCGGTCGAAGACCTGGGCCGCCACCGTGGCGCTCTTGGCGAGCAGCTTCGTCACCAGCGCCGCCCGCGTCTTGGTGCTGCCCACGAACTCCACCACCGGCAGGCCGAGCGCCTTCATCCGCTCCGCCTCGGCCATGACGCGGGCGTGGACGCGCTCGGCCAGGTCGGACTCCCGGATGGCCGTGCGGAAGAGCAGCTCGCGCGCCTCCAGGTGGTGGATGACGTGCATCACCTTGAGCACCACGCAGGCGATGCGGCGGTACTTGCGCGGCTCCATGGTGCCGGAGGCCAGCAGGAAGAGGTGACGCAGGTCCTCCGGGTGGGCCACC
>DATIUR010000438.1:0-12095 GCA_035466675.1 Anaeromyxobacteraceae bacterium
GGCTGCCCGGGAGGGTGGCGGAGACGCTCGACGCGGCGTTCCGGGCCGTCCGGGCGGCGGAGGGGCGCCTGCTCCCGGACGGCTCCTGCCTCGTCCGGGTGGCGCGGCACTTCCTGGAGACGTGGACGCCGTACGTGAAGAGGCTCCGGACGCGGTCGCGGACGGTGAAGGAGCGGGACCGGGGCCGCTGCCAGGTGCCGGGGTGCAGCAGGCTCGGGACGCACGTGCACCACGTGACGTACCGGTCGTGGGGCGGGGGCGACGACGACGAGAACCTGATCTCGATCTGCGCCTGCCACCACCTGCGGGGCATCCACGGGGGCTTCCTGCGGGTGCGGGGAACGGCGCCGGACGGGCTCGTCTGGGAGGTGGACGGGGAGCCGTTCACCGCGGGCGCGGGGCCCTCCCGCCCGGAGCCGGCCGGCGAGAGGGACGAGGCGCGGGCGGCGTAGAAGCGCCGCGCTCGGTCGCGAGCGCCGCTCCGCCGGTGTGGCGCCGCGTGCGCTTCGCCGGCAACCGTCCGAGATCCGGGCGCGCCGCTACCCGCGCCCACCGGCGCACCCCGTCCGCAGATCTTCGGCGCCTCCCGCGCGTTCGAAACGGAGAACGGAGACCGCCATGACCCGAACGACCCTCACATCCCTCGCAACGCTCGCCGCCGTCGCCGCCGCCCTGGCGGCGACCCCCTCCCGCGCCGCCCCGCGACCGGACGACGACCACCGGGCCACCGTGGAGCGCGTCGCCTCGATGGTCTCCGATGCCGAGGCCCGGCGCCTCGCCTCCCGGCACGGCCTCGACATCGTGAACGTGCTCTGGGAGGACACCGGACGCTGGCAGGGCTCGTCGCTCGGCCCGAACATCAGCGACGTCACCATCGAGGTGGTGGCCGGCGAGGGCGGCCAAAGGAAGCTCGCCCTCATGCCGGTGCTCCGCTTCCCGAACTTCGCCGACCGGACCGCCGACGTCCGGCTCGACCGCGTCTTCGTCCGGGTGGGGAACGAGCGCGCCGGGGCGCCGGAACGGGTGGTGAGCCTGCGGGACCTCCTGGCCGACCCGTCGCGCTTCCTCTCCTTCCCGGACCAGGGGCGGATCGTGGGCGGCTCGCTGCTCGCGCCGCGCGACACCCACGCGCTCGTCTCGGCGCAGGCGGCCTTCCTGCCCGTGCCCCGGCGCGGCAGGGCCACCTTCCACCCGGTGATCTTCAACTACCAGTCGACGGCGGGGAACCCGGCCGTGCTCTCGATCCTGGTCACGCGCCAGGGCACCTCGGTGACCGTGGTGGACAACGCCCGCGACACCGTGGGCGGGGCGAGCTGGGGCCAGCGGCTCTTCTTCAACGCCGGGGGCGAGCGCGCGCCCCTCACCGCCGAGCGGCTCTCCGACGTCCGCGACCGGGGCACCACCTCCAACGGGGAGTCGGCCGCTTCGCTCGGCGAGGACGCGAACCTGCTCATGCTGGTCCAGGTGCCGCTCCGCCGCCGCGAGCCGCCCCGCCGCGCCCTGGCCGCCGGCGACGCGATGGAGGCCGCGCCGGCCGCCCCCTCGGCCGCCAAGATGGCCCGCGCCGCCCCGGACCTGGAGGTGGCCGTGCTCGGCCACGGGCCGCTCGAGGGCCCCTTCACCGAGCTGGCCGGGCTCACGCTCGAGCGCGACCCGCGCTTCCCGGTCCGCGTCACCGTCCAGTTCTACCAGGCCACCTCGAGCGCCGAGGTGGGCGAGGCCGGGATGGCGCGCCTCGCCTCGCTGGTGGAGAAGGTCTACGCCAAGGGCGACTTCGTCGGCTCGCTGGTGGTCCCCGGCCCGGGCGACCCGCGCCGGCCGACCGCCTGGGACGGCGCCTCGCCGCCCCCGCCCGATGCCTCCTGGTGGGACTTCCCCGGGCTGGTCGAGCGCTCCGGGACGCCGCCCATCGGCATCTTCTGATCCGCCCCGCCGCTCCCCTGCCATGCGCCGGACGCCCCGCCCATCACGGACGGGGCGTTTCCGTTCGGCGCCGCGCGGCCGGGTGTAGCATTCCGCGCCATGCCCGAGACCTCGAGCCCGCCGGCTGCCCCCCCGCCGCGCTCCACCGAGTCGACCGCGAAGATCGTCTACGTCCTCTACCTGCTGTCGTTCGCCTTCTTCATCACGTCGGTCATCGGCGTGGTCATGGCCTACGTCTACGAGGGCGAGGCGCCGGACTGGCTCAAGACCCACTACCGCTACCAGATCCGGACCTTCTGGATCGGCCTGCTCTACGGCGCGGTGGGGGGCATCCTCACCTTCCTGCTGGTGGGCTGGCTCGTCCTCGTCTTCGCCGCCGTCTGGCTGGTGGTGCGGTGCGTGAAGGGCCTGATGTGGATGGAGCGGTCCCAGCCCGTGGCGAGCGTCGGGAGCTGGCTCTGGTGAGGCGCCCCGATCAGCTGCGGTAGTCCGCGTTCTCCGACACGTACTCGTGCGTCAGGTCCGCGCCGAGCACCTCGCAGGCGGCCGCGCCCATCCCCAGGTCCACCTCGATCTCCACGCACCGCTCGTGCGGCGGGTGGTCGACGGGCGGGCGGTAGGCGCCCCCGACCGGAGCGGCGCTCGCGTACATCTCGGCCTCCTTCATGCGCGCCACCAGCCGGACCTCCTTCTCCGGGTCGAGCCGCATGGCGCCTCCCTCCAGGAGCACCTCCCCGGCCACGGCCAGCCGGACGCGGGCGGGGTCGAGCGGCAGGCCGGCGCGCCCGGCCTGCTTGCCGATGGCGGCCAGGAGCCGCCCGACGTTCGGGTCGTTCCCGGCCACCGCGCACTTCACCAGGGGAGAGTTCACCACCGCCTTCCCGACGGCGCGGGCGGCGGCGCGGTCCGGCGCGCCCGCCACCTGGACGCGCAGCACGTGGTGCACGCCCTCGCCGTTCCGGACCACGTCCTCGGCGAGGTCGCGGCAGACCCGGGCCAGGGAGGCGCGGAACTCCCTCCCGTCCGGGCGCGGCCGCCGCCCCGACGAGAGGAGGACCACCGTGTCCGAGGTGGAGGTGTCCGAGTCCACCGAGATGTCCTGGAAGCTCGCCTCCACCGCCTCGTCGAGCGCGGCGCGCAGCTCGTCGCGCGGCACCTCCAGATCGGTGAGCAGGAAGACCAGCATGGTGGCCAGGTCCGGCTCGATCATGCCGGCTCCCTTGGCGATTCCGACGATGGCGCCCCCGCCCACCTCGGCCCGGCGGACCTTGGGGTAGAGGTCGGTCGTCATGATGGCCTCGGCGGCGGGCAGGATCGTCCGGGCCTGCAGGGCGGCGGCGGCCCGGGGGATCGCCGCCTCCATCCGCTCCACCGGGAGGCGCCAGCCGATGACGCCGGTCGAGGAGGGCAGGACCTCCCCGGGGGCGATCCCCAGGGCGCGCGCCGCCGCCGCGCAGATCCGCTCCGCCGCCTCGACCCCGCCCGGGGCGCACACGTTCGACACCTTGTTGTTCACGACCAGGGCGCCCAGGGCCGGCCCCCCGAGCCGGCGCCGTCCCACCAGCACCGGGGCGCCGGGAAAGGCGTTCCGGGTGAACTTGGCCGCGAAATCGGGGGTGGGCCGATCGAGCGCCACCAGGGCCACGTTCATCCGGGCCGGTTTCGGCACCTCGGCCGGCGCGAACTCGAAGGTGGCGGTGCCGACCCGGAAGCCGGCCGGGAGGCCGGCCTCGGCGGCGAGCCAGGCGCGGTGCGCGGCCCGGGATTCGAAGGTGCGCGAGGTGGAGGGCATGGGCCAGCCACGGCTACAATGACCTCGTGTCGACCGTCAACCCGCTGGCCCGGGAGATCTCGGCGAAGATCGTCTACTACGGTCCGGGCCTGTCCGGGAAGACGACCAGCCTCCAGCACGTCCACAAGGTGGCGCGGCCGGAGACCCGCGGGGAGCTGATCAGCCTCTCCACCGAGGGGGACCGGACCCTCTTCTTCGACTTCCTCCCCCTCAAGATCGAGCAGATCCGGGGGCTCACCCTCCGCCTCCAGCTCTACACGGTCCCGGGGCAGGTCTTCTACGACGCCACCCGCAAGCTCGTCCTGAACGGCGCCGACGGCGTCGTCTTCGTGGCGGACTCGCAGCCGGCCGCCCGCGACTCGAACCTCGAGTCCGTGGACAACCTGGCCACCAACCTGGCCGAGCTGGGGATCGACCTCACCCAGTTCCCCCTCGTCCTCCAGTTCAACAAGAGGGACCTGCGCGAGGTGATGCCGGTGGCGCGGATGCGGACCGACCTCAACCCCCGCCAGGTGCCCGACTTCGAGACCGTGGCGAACCGGGGCGTGGGCGTGCTCGACGCGCTCCGGGAGATCACCAAGCTCGTGGTGCGCGGGCTCAAGGCGCGGCAGCCGCTCCACCGCGCCCACACCATGGAGATGGTCCGGGGCGGCGGCTCGGAGCTGGCCTCGAGCATCTCGGACGCGGCGGAGGAGACGCCCCCGCCGCAACCCTCGGCCCAGGACCGGGCCCGCCTGGAGCCCCTCTCGTTCGCGAGGCTCTTCGAGGACCGCGCCCGCGCCGTCGAGACGACCGAGCACGCCATCGCCGAGCGGATGTACGGCGAGGCGGTCCGCTCCGCCGCGCACGCGATCTCCGAGCTCCTGGCCGCCCTCCCGGTCGAGGAGGGCGCGGCGGCGGCGCGCGCCTCGCTGCTCGGGCTCGACGGGCGCGAGTACCTGCGGCTGTCCCGGCTCGCCGCCAGGCCCGACGCGGCCTTGACCGAGCGGGACGCCCTCTTCGCCCTGTACCTGCTCGTGGCCGCCCTGCTCAAGGCCGAGCGGATCTGAGGCGCCCGTGACGCTCGCGATCCCTCCCCGCCCCGTCCCCTCCACCGCCCCGGGCGACTCCGCCGAGGAGATCGCCTACGCCCGCCGCGTCTTCGCGGCGCAGGAGGAGAGCCGGTGGCGGATCGCCCGGACCACCGCCGCGGAGCGGACGGCGAGGCTCCGGAGGCTGCGCGACGCCGTCGATCGGCGCCGGCAGGACGTCTGCGCCGCCCTGGAGGCGGACTTCGGCAAGTGCCCCGCCGAGACGGAGATCACCGAGGTGTGGACGACGCTGGTGGAGGTCGGCCACGCCATCCGGCACCTCCGCCGCTGGATGCGGCCGCGCCGGGTGGGCGCGCCGCTCCTGCTCCTCGGGACCCGCAGCGAGATCCGGTACGAGCCGAGGGGAAGGGCCCTGGTCCTCGCGCCCTGGAACTACCCCTTCCTGCTCACCATGGGCCCGGTCGCGCTGGCGGTGGCGGCCGGGAACACCGTCATCGCCCGCCCCTCCGAGAAGGTCCCGCACGCGGGCAGGATGCTCCGGTCGCTCCTGGCGGAGGTCTTCCCGGAGGAGGAGGTGGCCGTGGTGCTGGGCGGGATCGACGTGGCCGAGGCGCTCCTCGACCTGCCCTTCGACCACGTGTTCTTCACCGGCTCGACGGCGGTGGGCCGCAAGGTGATGGCCGCCGCCTCCCGCCACCTCGCCTCGGTCACGCTCGAGCTGGGCGGCAAGCCGCCCGCCATCGTGGACGAGTCCGCCGACGTCGAGAAGGCCGCGCGCCGCATCGCCTGGGGCAAGCTCGTCAACGCCGGGCAGTCCTGCATCGCCCCCGACCACGTCTGGGTGCACGCCTCGCGGGAGCAGGCCTTCCTCCGCGCCCTCGGGGAGCGGATCGCCGCCCAGTACGGCCGGACCGGGGAGGAGCGGCGCCGCTCGCCCGACCTGGCCCGGATGGTGGACCGGCACGCCGCCGCGCGCCTGGCCCGGTGGCTCGAGGAGGCCCTGGCGGCGGGCGCGAAGGTGGCCCTGGGCGGCACCGCCGATCCGGAGGCGCGCTGGGTCGAGCCGACCGTCCTCACCGACGTACCCCTCGACTGCGCGCTGATGCGGGAGGAGATCTTCGGGCCCGTCCTGCCCGTGCTCCGCTACCGGGACCTGGGGGAGGTGCTGGCCCGGATCCGGGCGGGCCCGAAGCCGCTCGCCGTCTACGTCTTCGGCGCGCGCCGGGCGAACGTGGAGCGGGTCCTGCGCGAGACCACCGCGGGAGGCTCCGGGGTGAACATGCCGCTCCTGCACCTGGCCAACCCGGAGCTTCCCTTCGGCGGCGTGGGCGAGAGCGGCATGGGGAACCACCACGGGCTGGCCGGATTCCGCGCCTTCTCCCACGAGCGGGCCGTCCTCACCCAGGGCCCCCTCGCGTTCATCGAGGCGCTCTTCCCTCCCTACGGGACGCGCCTCTCGCGGCGCATCCGCACGCTGGCCCGGCGCCTGGCCCGGTGATGCGCGCCGCCGCCCTCACCGCCGCTCGACCAGGTCGATCAGGCCGAGCCGCACCAGCTTGCGGAGCGCCTTGAGCGTCTCCACCTCGCGCAGGGGGCAGGCGAGCGCGATGGAGGCGACGTCCCAGCTCCCGTTGATGCGCCCCGCCACCTCGCGGTCGGTGTTCGAGAGGCGGCGTCCCGCGGGCGTGTCGAGCGTGTCCATCCCGCCCAGCAGGACCGGGACCGCGACCGGGGACAGCTCCTCGTAGAGCGTGGCCACCTGCTCGCGCTCCGCCTCGCGCAGGAGGTTGCGCACGCGCCGATCGGACGGATCGGCAGCGAGCAGGCTCCGGAAGACGATGGCCGCCTCGTCGAACTGGCGCTCCACCACCAGCGCCTGGGCCTTGTCGATGAGGGAGGAGACCGGGTCGGCCTGGGCCGCCACCCCCTCCACGTGGGCGAGGCCGAGCTCGCGAAGCGCCTCGATCCGCCGGAGCACGGCCGGCCGCGAGAGGATCAGGGCGAGCCTCGTCTCGGCGATGGAGACGCGCCGCCGGGCCGCCTCCAGCACCGCGCGCAGGCCGGGCGTGCGCGGGCGGCCCGCCCCGTCCGCGCAGAGCAGCGCCGATTCGCTCGGGTAGCGCCGGTCGAGGTGCGGCCACTCGTCGAGCCGGCGCAGGCCCTCGAGCGTCATCTGGCCGACCCCGAGGTCGAGCGGGACGCCGTCCTCGAAGCCGGCCGCGTCGTCCGCCAGGGTGAACCGGCCCTGCCCCGACCCGAGGAAGAGATCGACGATCCGGTCGGCGCACGCCTCGGGCCAGAGCGACTCGACCGGCTCCGAGTGGCCCCAGCCGGCCAGGCTGTCCAGTCCGGCGGGCTGCGGCGGCGGCCGGGCGGCCGCCACGATGCGCCGGTCGGTCACCTGGATCCAGAAGGGCACCGACTCGCCGGTGTCGATCTCCACGACGCCCGATCGCCGCCCCTGATCCAGCCACTGGAAGAGATCGGGGAGCGGAAAGGTGGCGAGTTCGCCCTGCAGCATGTGCGGATCCTACACTTTCCGGCTCCCCCGCCGAAGGGCCCCCGTCCCGCCATGTCACCCACCGTCTTACCGTGCCGGGGGGGGGCGCCCCGAAAAGGACGCTGCCGCCCAGTGACCCCTCTGCTACAGACGCGGCATGGATCTCTTGACCAGGTTCGCCGGCAACGTCCGACGCCTTCGCGCGAAGAAGAGGCTTTCCCAGAAGGCGCTCGCCGACAAGGTCGGGATCTCCGTCTCGTACGTCTCGATGCTGGAGCGCGGCCAGCGGTCGCCCCCGCTGGAGACGGTCGAGAAGATGGCCAAGGCGCTCGGCGTTCCTCCCGCCGCGCTCCTGGGCGGCCGGTAGGCCGCGGCGGAGACCCGGGCTCGACCCGCGAGCGTGCGCTCGCCCGGGCGCCGTTCGGCGGGGTGGTGCCCCCGTCTTCCGGCGGCCGAGCTCGCCATGACCTCGACGCTCCTCGCCCTCGCGCTCGGCACCTTCAGCATCGTGGCGGCGGACCCGTCCACCGGCCAGATCGGCGTGGCGGTGCAGTCGAAGTTCCCCGCGGTCGGCGCGCTCGTCCCGGCGGCCCGGGCCGGGGTGGGTGCGGTCGCCACCCAGTCGCTCGCCAACGTGGCCTGGCGCGAGGAGGCCCTCGCCCTGCTCGCCCGCGGCGTCGCCCCCGAGGAGGTCCTGCGGACCCTGGTGGAGCGCGACCCGCAGTCCGCCGACCGGCAGATCGGCCTGGTCGACGCGCGCGGCCAGGCGGCCGCCTTCACCGGCCAGAAGTGCTTCGACCACGCCGGCCACATCGTGGGCAAGGGCTACGCGGTGCAGGGCAACATCCTCGTGTCCCGGGCCACGCTCGAGGCCATGGCGCGCGCCTACGAGCGGGCGCGCGACGCGGGCAGGCCGCTGGCCGAGCGCCTCCTCGAGGCGCTCGAGGCCGGCCAGGCGGCCGGGGGCGACCGGCGGGGCCAGCAGAGCGCGGCGCTCCTGGTGGTGAAGCCGGGCGGCGGCTACGTCGGCCAGGGCGACGTCTGGGTGGACCTGCGCGTGGACGACGCGCCGCGGCCCATCGCCGAGCTGCGGCGGCTCTACCGGGACGTGCACCAGTACTACTTCGGGGAGCCCGGCCGGATCGTCCCGGTCGACGCCGCCCTCGCGAGGGAGATCCAGTCGGCCCTGTCGCGCCTCGGCTTCCACCGGGGGCCGCCCACCGGAGCCTTCGACGCGGCCACGCGCCAGGCCCTGGTCGACTTCCAGGGATGGGAGAACCTGGAAGGGCGCATCCGCGAGGGCGCGGAGATCGACGCGCTCGTCCTCGCGCACCTCCGCCGCCTCGCCCGGAAGGCCCCGGCCCGCAGGTGAGACGGGGGGGCGTGTGCGACCGCCTCGCACACGGGTTGCGGGACCGGGCCTTGCAGCGCATGTCTGCGGCGCGCCCGGGCGGTCCCGCGCGGCGCGCGGAGGCGCAGGGTGTC
This sequence comes from Anaeromyxobacteraceae bacterium, assembly GCA_035466675.1. Taxonomy (GTDB): domain Bacteria; phylum Myxococcota; class Myxococcia; order Myxococcales; family Anaeromyxobacteraceae; genus Anaeromyxobacter. Next base: position 8,732 of record DATIUR010000438.1, read on the forward strand.
GACTTTCGGACGCAGGGAGTTCCTGGCCGGCACGATCGCTGCCGGGGCCGCCGCGGCCATCCCGGCCCGGGCCTCCGCGGCGCGCCAGGTGGCCCCGGCCGTGACCGAGACGCCCACGTTCCTCGTCCCCGGCCTGGACCCGGCCCACGAGGGCCTGAAGGTCGCCCAGCTCTCCGACCTGCACGTCGGCCCGAAGACGCCCCCGGGGCTCGTCCGCGCCGCCATCGAGGAGGTGAACCGCTTCGAGCCCGACCTGGTCGCGCTCACGGGCGACTTCCTCTCCTTCCGGCGGAGCGAGGTCGACACGATGCGCCAGCTCCTGGGAGGGCTCGCCGCCCCGACCTTCGCCGTCCTCGGGAACCACGACCACTGGGTCGACCCCCGCGGCGCGCGCGAGGCGCTCCTCGGCCTCGGGTACGAGGTGATCGACAACGCCTGGACCACGATCCGCCTGCGCGGCGCGCCGCTCGCGGTCGTGGGGGTGGGCGACCTCTCCACCGGGAACGCCGACGTGCCCCTGGCCACGCGCGGGCTTCCTCCGCAGGGGACGCCGCTCGTGCTGGCCCACGGCCCGAGCACCGCCGATCCGCTCGCAGCCCTGGGGCGGGCGGCCCTCTGCCTCTCCGGGCACACCCACGGGGGCCAGATCGCCATCCCCATCCTCACGCCCCTCTTCGTCCGCGCCGTCCTGCGGGAGCGGTACGTTCGCGGCCCCTACCGGGTGGGACCGGTCAGCCTGTACGTGAACCGCGGCATCGGCATGTCCGGCCTGCGCACGCGCGTGAGCTGCCCGGCCGAGGTGACGCTCGCCACGCTGCGGGCCGCGTGACGCGGCCCGCCGCCGCGCCCCATTTCCCGCGTTCGTGGGACCCGATGGCGGCTCGACAAGGCGGCGTGCCCCGTGCTCTCCTCCTCGTTCGGCGGCGCCGGTGCGCCGCGGAGAACCCGTGCGGAGCTACCTCCTCTCCTGGCTGGCGAAGAAGTACGAGGCCGCCGACCGCGAGAGCTTCGTGCGCGCCGAGCCGCACGACTGGCTCGTCTGGGAGGCGGGCCCGTGGCGGCCGCCCGCCCGCGGGCGCGAGACGATCCAGGCGCGGCCGGGGATGCCGGGCCTCAACTCGGGCGAGTCGCTCGCCATCGCCATCGAGCCCGCGTCCGGCGCCCGGTCGATCACGGTGGGGCGGAGCACCGAGAACGACGTCGTCATCGACGACGCCACCCTCTCCCGCATCCACATGCGCCTGGAGCGGGGCGAGGGCGGGCGCTGGACCGCCGTCGACCTCGGGTCCTCCAACGGGACCACCGTGGACGGCGTCCCGGCGCGCGGCCAGCCGGTCCCCCTGAAGAGCGGCTCGGCGATCGAGGCCGGCGCGGTCCGGCTGACCTTCTACGACGGCGCCGGCTTCCACCAGCGCCTGACGGCGAGAGCCGAGCCGGCCTAAGGCGGCGGCGCTCGATCCGGGCCCGGGGCCGCGCCGCGCGGCGAGCGGTCGGCGAGGGCCGTGGCGGCGACGGAGGCGGCCGGTATGATCCCGCCCCCCGGCGCGCCGCCGGACCGGAGCCCGCCATGCCGCTCGACGTCACCCTCATCGACCACGCCCGCGATCCCCTGCAGAAGCTCTACGGGGCCTTCCGGACCTGCTACACGCCCAAGACGCCGCAGGAGGTCTGGGAGGAGGTGCGCGACGGACGGATCCCGCCCGAGAAGATCCGCGAGTTCATCGGCGAGCGGCTCAAGACCGGCCACGCCTCGCCGCTCGAGCAGGTGGTGTTCTGGTTCGCCATCAGCGGCGTCTCCCGCGCCCTCTCGCACCAGTTCGTGCGTCACCGGATCGGCATCAGCTTCGAGCAGCAGTCGCAACGCTACGTCCGCTACAAGGAGGACCGGCTCGAGTACGTGACGCCGAGGACCTGGGAGAAGGCCGGCCTGGCCGACGAGTACGACCGGCTCATGGGCGAGATCACGCGCGTGTACCGGGCGGCCCTCGAGAAGGGCATCCCGGCCGAGGACGCCCGCTTCGTGCTCCCCAACGCGACGCCCACGAACTTCCAGGTGATGGTGAACTTCACCGAGCTGCTCCACATCGCCGACCTCAGGCTCTGCTGGCGCGCGCAGTGGGAGATCCGGCACATGGTGGCGCTCATGCGGCGCGAGGTGATGAAGGCCGTCCCGGAGATCGGCGGCTTCCTGCAGCCCAAGTGCGGCGACAGGCGGATGGGCTACTGCGACGAGCCGGTGAAGGAGTGGGAGGCCTGCCCGCTCGGCAAGGTCCGCCCGCACAAGGAGCAGATCCTCCAGGTCTTCCGCGACTACCGGGCGGGGAACCTGGTGCCCCTCTCCGAGGAGCACATCCGGGCCGTCGAGGACGCGGGGCGCGAATAGCGGCCTGCCAGGGGGCCCGCCTCCGCTACAATCCCGCCCATGCGGGCTCCTCTCGCGGCGCTCGGCGCCCTGTTCCTGGCCGCGCCCGCCGCGGCCCAGGTCTCGGCCGGCCTGGACCGCGCCGCCGGCCTGCCCGCCGGGCTGGTGCTGCCGGTCCTCGGGGCGGCCGCGGCCGAGGAGCCCACCGCCATCCCGCTGAACCCCGCGGGCGTCGGGTTCGTGCGCGACCTCGCCCTCCTCTACTTCCACGAGCAGGACGCGACGCCCGGCTCGAAGGCCGACGGGATCTACGCGGCGACCGTCCTGGGCCCGCTCGCCACCGGGCTCTCCGTGGAGTGGGTTCGCCCCGGCGCGGCCGGCCCGGAGCGCTACCGGCGCACCCGGCTCGCCCTGGGGGTCACCGACGGTCGCTCCGCCTCCGTGGCCGCCGCCTGGAACCGGACCGACTCGCCCGGCGGGGCGCTCGCGTCGGTGGGCGGCTGGGACCTGGGCCTCGCCTGGCGCCCGTCCCGCCATCTCGCCGTGGGTGCGGCGGCGTCCGGCTTCGACGCGCGCCTCGGCGGCGAGCGCCTGCCGGTCCGCTACGACCTCGGCGTCGCCACCCGCTTCGGGGGCGACACCTTCACCCTGGCGGCCGACCTCGTCGCCGACGACCGGGCCCGGGACGACTTCCGCCCCACGCACGTCTCGCTCGGCGCCGGGGCGGAATGGCGCTCGGGGCTCTCGCTCGCGGCCCAGGTGCTCGTGCCGGTGGTGCACGATCCCGCGGTGCCGGACGAGGTCTCCGCCGTCCTGTCCATCTCCTGGAACGCCCGCCAGGGCGGCCTGATCGGCGGCGGAGCGGCGCTGCCCGGCTCGACGGCCTGGCTGGCGGGCGCGCGGCTCTCCACCGAGGCCTACCGGGGTTCGGAGCGCATCCCGGTGGTGTACGTGATCGACCTGGACGAGGAGCTCCAGCCCCCCTCCGGCCCGCTCCGCTTC
>DATIUR010000439.1:0-29152 GCA_035466675.1 Anaeromyxobacteraceae bacterium
CACCGGCACGTCTTCTCGAAGGGGATCCACCTGCTCGTGGACCGGCTCACCCCGAACCGCCGCGTGCTCACCTTCTTCGCCGACGACGGGCGGCTGTTCTTCGTCATCCCCATGGGGCCGAAGACCTGCATCGGCACCACCGACACGCCGGTGGACCGGCCGGAGGTGGGGGTCGCGCCGGAGGACCGCCGCTTCGTCCTCGACAACATCAACAAGCGCCTGCGCCTTCCGCGGCCGATCGAGGAGCGCGACGTCGTGGCCGAGCGCTGCGGCGTGAGGCCGCTGGTGGTGGACGCCGGGGGAGGCGGCGAAGGCGACTGGATGCACCTCTCGCGCCGGCACGCCATCGAGACCGGCCTCGCGCTGCGCCACGTCACCATCTTCGGAGGGAAGCTCACCGACTGCCTGAACGTGGGCGAGGAGGTCTCGCGCGAGGTCCGGCGCCTCGGCATCGCGCTGCCCTTCCCGGAGCGGGTCTGGTACGGCGAGCCGCATCCGGCGGTGCGGGAGGAGTACTTCCACCAGGCCAGGCTCATGCGGCTCGATGCCATGACCTCGCCCCACTCCTCGGAGGTGCTCTCCACGCGCCTGTGGCGGAGGTACGGCTCCGAGGCGCTGGGGATGCTCGAGGCCATCCGGCGGGATCCGCGCATGGCCGAGGTGATCATCGAGACGAGCGAGTACCTGCGCTGCGAGCTGGACGAGGCGGCCCGGCGCGAGATGGTGGTCACGCTCGAGGACTTCCTGCGGCGGCGGTCGAAGATCGCCGAGGTGGTCCGCCGCGAGGACATCCGGAAGGCGGCCGGCCTGCGGGTGGCCTGCGCCATCCTCTTCGGCGACGAGGCCGAGGCGAGGCGGGCGGAGTACTTCGACGTGGCGCGTTGAGCGCCGCCCCGGCCCCCGGTGCAAGCGTTCGTTTGCGCGGCCGGATCGCCGCGCGCGGGCGGCGCACCGAAAGGGTACCCACCGTGACCTTTGCCGCGCGCCGGTTAAGAGCGGGGGCACCCGCGGGCCATTCCCGCCCGCAAGGAGCCAACATGACGAGACTCAGGATCGGGGCGGCCCTCCTCGCGACGGCGCTCGCCGCCGCCGCCCGGGCGGACGTCGAAGCCGCCAAGAGGTGGATCGAGAAGGAGTTCCAGCCCTCGACGCTGACCAAGGAGCAACAGCTCAAGGAGATGCAGTGGTTCATCGACGCCGCCAAGCCGTTCCGCGGCATGGAGGTGAACGTGCTGTCGGAGACGATCCCGACGCACGAGTACGAGTCCAAGGTGCTGACCAAGGCGTTCGAGGAGATCACCGGCATCAAGGTCAACCACCAGCTGCTGGGCGAGGGCGAGGTGGTGCAGGCGGTGCAGACCCAGATGCAGACCAACCGGAACCTGTACGACGCCTACGTCAACGACTCCGACCTCATCGGCACGCATTCGCGCCTGCAGTCCGCGCAGAACCTGACCGACTGGATGAACGGCGAGGGCAAGGACGTGACCTTGCCCACCCTCGACGTGAACGACTTCATCGGCAAGTCCTTCACCACCGGGCCGGACGGCAAGCTGTGGCAGCTCCCCGACCAGCAGTTCGCGAACGTCTACTGGTTCCGCTACGACTGGTTCAAGCGCCCCGACATCAGGAAGGCCTTCAAGGACAAGTACGGGTACGAGCTGGGAGTCCCGCTCGACTGGTCCGCCTACGAGGACATCGCCGAGTTCTTCACGAACCAGGTGAAGACCATCGACGGCGTCCGCGTGTACGGCCACATGGACTACGGCAAGCGCGCGCCCGACCTGGGATGGCGCATGACCGACGCCTGGCTCTCGATGGCGGGCGCGAGCTCGAAGGGCCTGCCCAACGGGCGCCCCATCGACGAGTGGGGCATCCGGATGGAGGCGAACTCCTGCAACCCGGCCGGCGCGTCGGTGTCGCGCGGCGGCGAGGCGAACGGGCCGGCCGCGGTCTACGCCATCCGCAAGTGGGACGAGTGGCTGCGCAAGTACGCTCCTCCGGGCGCGGCGGACTACGACTTCTACCAGTCGCTGCCCGCGCTGGCGCAGGGGAACGTCGCCCAGCAGATCTTCTGGTACACGGCCTTCACCGCCAACATGGTGGCGCCCCGGGGCGAGGGCAACAACACCGTGGACGACAAGGGCTTCCCGCAGTGGCGCATGGCCCCGTCGCCACACGGTCCGTACTGGCAGGAGGGGATGAAGGTCGGCTACCAGGACGCGGGGTCCTGGACGCTCTTCAAGTCCACGCCGGTCGACCGCCGCAAGGCGGCCTGGCTCTACGCGCAGTTCACGGTGGCGAAGACCACCTCGCTCAAGAAGAGCCACGTGGGCCTCACCATCATCCGGGACTCGGACATCCGCCACAAGTCGTTCACGGACCGCGCGCCGAAGCTCGGCGGCCTGGTGGAGTTCTACCGGTCGCCCGACCGCGTCCTCTACACGCCCACCGGCGTCAACGTCCCGGACTACCCGAAGCTCGCCCAGCTCTGGTGGCAGAACATCGGCGACGTGAACTCCGGCGTGTTCACGCCCCAGCAGGCGATGGACCGCCTCGCCGGCGAGATGGACCAGGTGATGGCCCGGATGCAGGCGGCCGACGAGAAGGCGAAGACCTACGGCGGCTGCGGCCCGCGCCTCAACGCCCCCAAGGACCCGAGCGCCTGGCTCGGCCGGCCCGACGGCCCCAAGGCCAAGCTCGCGAACGAGAAGCCGCCCGGGAAGACCATCGACTACGACGAGCTGGTGAAGCGCTGGACCAGCGGCAAGTGACCCGAAGGCCGGGGCCGGCGCGCGTCGCCGGTCCCGGCCCTCCGCCCGGCGCGGTCCCGGCCCCACCGGGCCGGGGCGGCCGGTTCCGAACCGTGATAGGCAAACTTGCCCGTCCCCGATGAGCCTCGTCCTGAAAGACGTCGAGCTGCGCGTGGGCGCCGACGTCCACGTGCAACCGACCCGCCTCGAGGTCGAGCCGGGCGGGTTCAACATCCTGCTCGGCCCCACGCTGGCGGGGAAGACCACCTTCCTTCGCCTCATGGCCGGCCTGCTGCGGCCCAGCCGCGGCGAGGTCTGGTTCGGGGGGCGCGACGTGACCGGCGTGCCGGTGCGGGAGCGCCGCGTGGCCATGGTGTACCAGCAGTTCATCAACTACCCGCACCTCTCGGTCTTCGAGAACATCGCCTCGCCGCTCCGGGTCTCGCGGCTGGCGACGCCGGAGGTGAAGGCCCGCGTCGGCCGGATCGCGGAGCTCCTCCGGCTCGGCCCGCTCCTCGACCGGAGGCCGGGCGAGCTCTCCGGCGGCCAGCAGCAGCGGACCGCGCTGGCGCGGGCGCTGGTGAAGGACGCGGGCCTGGTGCTGCTCGACGAGCCGCTCGCGAACCTCGACTACAAGCTGCGCGAGGAGCTGCGCGACGAGCTGCCCCGCCTCTTCGCCGGCCGCGACTGCACGGTGGTCTACGCCACCACCGAGCCCGCGGAGGCGCTCCTGCTCGGGGGCCACACCGCCACCCTGCACCAGGGGCGCGTCACCCAGTTCGGACCCACCTCCGACGTCTACCGGAGGCCGGTGGACCTCGTGACGGCGCGCGCCTTCTCCGACCCGCCGATCAACACGGCTCCGGTGGAGAAGCGGGGCGCGCGCATGGCCCTGGGCGGGCTGGCGACCTGGGAGGCCTCGGGCGCGCTGGCGGCGCTGCCCGACGGCCCGTACGTCTTCGGGCTGCGCCCGCACCACGTGACGCCCGTCTCGGCCGGGAACGGCTCGGCCGGGACCGTGGAGGTGAGCGGGCCGGTCTCGATCGCGGAGATCAGCGGGTCGGAGAGCGTGGTGCACTTCGGCCTGGACGGGCAGACCTGGGTCTCGCAGTCCCACGGCATCCACAGGTTCGGGGTGGGGGAGGTGGCGGGCTTCCGGCTGGAGGTGGCCCGCGGCTTCTACTTCGAGCAGGGCGGCGCCTGCGTCGCCAGCGGCGAGTGAGGGGCGGTCGGGCGATGGCGCGCATCCGGCTCGAGGACCTGCGGCACACCTACGGCGACCCGGCCCGGCCGGACGCGGAGTGGGCGCTGAAGCGGCTCGACCTCGAGTGGGAGGACGGCAGCGCCAACGCGCTGCTCGGGCCGTCCGGCTGCGGAAAGACCACGCTCCTCAACATCATCTCGGGCCTCCTCCGCCCCACCGAGGGCAGGGTGCGCTTCGGGGATCGGGACGTCACGCTCCTGCCGCCCGACGCCCGGAACATCGCCCAGGTGTTCCAGTTCCCGGTCGTCTACGACACGATGAGCGTCCACGACAACCTCGCCTTCCCGCTCCGCAACCGCGGGGTGGCGCCGGCGGAGATCGAGGCTCGCGTGCGGGAGATCGCGGCCATGCTCGACCTCGACCCCCTGCTCCGCCAGCGCGCCTCCGGCCTCACCGCCGACGGCAAGCAGAAGATCTCGCTCGGCCGCGGCCTGGTGCGCCCGGACGTGAACGCGATCCTCTTCGACGAGCCGCTCACCGTGATCGACCCGCACCTCAAGTGGCGGCTCCGCTCGAAGCTGAAGGAGCTGCACCAGCGGCTCCGCAACACCATGATCTACGTGACGCACGACCAGACCGAGGCGCTCACCTTCGCCGATCAGGTGGTGGTGATGAACGAAGGCACGGTGGTCCAGTCCGGAACGCCGGTGGAGCTGTTCGAGCGGCCGCGCCACGTCTTCGTGGGCCACTTCATCGGGTCCCCGGGCATGAACGTGCTCCCTGCCACGGTGGAGGGCGGGGTGGCGCTCTTCCGCGGCCACCCGGTCCAGACCGCCACGCCGCCGCGCGATCCGCCGGCGGGCGCGCGCCTCGAGATCGGGGTCCGGCCCGAGTTCGTGCGCCTCGCGCCGGACGGGATCCCGGTGCGCATCGTCAAGGTGAGCGACGCGGGCCGGCTCCGGATCGTGGAGGCGAGGCACGAGGAGGCGTCCCTCAAGCTGCTCGTGAACGAGGGGGAGGCCTTGCCCGCGGAGCGCGGCCACGTGCGGTTCGACCCCTCCCACACGCAGCTCTACGCCGACGGCTGGATCGTCACCTGAACGCCATGGACACCCGGGTCCCGAACCAGAAGGCGTGGTGGCTGGTGCTGCCGGTGGTGCTGCTCGTCGCCTTCAACGCCATCGTCCCCCTCATGACGGTGGTGAACTACTCGGTCCAGGAGACCTTCGGCGACAACGTCTTCTTCTTCGAGGGCGTGAAGTGGTTCGAGGAGGTGATCCACTCCGAGCGGTTCCACAACGCCCTGGGGCGGCAGCTCCTCTTCACCGGGGTCGTCCTCGCCATCCAGGTCCCGCTCGGCGTCGCCATCGCGCTGGCCATGCCGCGCCGCGGGCCGTGGGTGCCCGTCAACCTGGTGCTCATGGCGATGCCGCTGCTCATCCCCTGGAACGTGGTGGGCGCCATGTGGAACCTGCTGGCGCTGCCGGACATCGGTCTGCTCGGCCGGGCGCTCAACGGAATGGGGATCGACTACAACTACACGCGGCAGCCCCTCGCGGCCTGGGTGACGCTGGTGGCCATGGACGTGTGGCACTGGACCTCGCTCGTGGTCCTCCTCGCCTACGCCGGCCTCTCCGCCATCCCGGACGCCTACTACCAGGCCGCCAAGATCGACGGCGCCTCGCGGTGGGCGGTGCTCCGCCACATCCAGCTTCCCAAGCTCCGCCGGGTCCTCACCATCGCGGTGCTCCTGCGCTTCATGGACAGCTTCATGATCTACACGGAGCCCATCGTGCTCACCGGCGGCGGCCCGGGGAACGCGACCACGCTGCTCTCCATCGATCTCGTCAAGGTCGCGCTCGGGCAGTTCGACCTCGGCCCGGCCGCCGCCATGTCGCTCGTCTACTTCCTCATCATCCTCCTGCTCTCCTGGATCTTCTACGCGGTCATGACCAAGGACGAGGCCACCGCATGAGGCGCGCCGCCTGGCTGCTTCCGGCCCTCTACATCGGGTTCGTGCTGCTGCCCATCTACTGGCTGCTCAACATGTCGTTCAAGAACACGAACGAGATCCTGGGCTCGTTCACGCTCTTCCCGCGGGACTTCACGCTCGAGAACTACCGGAAGATCTTCACCGACCCGACCTGGTACGGCGGGTACCTGAACACGCTCGAGTACGTGCTCCTGAACACGGTGGTCTCGGTGGTGGTGGCGCTGCCCGCCGCCTACGCCTTCTCGCGCTACCGCTTCCTCGGCGACAAGCACCTGTTCTTCTGGCTCCTCACCAACCGCATGGCCCCGCCCGCCGTCTTCGCGCTGCCCTTCTTCCAGCTCTACTCGGCCATCCACCTGTTCGACACGCCCTTCGCGGTGGCGCTGGCCCACTGCCTCTTCAACATCCCGCTGGCGGTCTGGATCCTGGAGGGCTTCATGTCCGGCGTGCCGAAGGAGCTGGACGAGACGGCCTTCCTGGACGGCTACCCCTTCTGGCGCTTCTTCGTCCGCATCTTCGTGCCCACCATCGTGGCCGGCATCGGCGTGACCGCCTTCTTCTGCTTCATGTTCTCGTGGGTGGAGCTGCTGCTGGCGAAGACGCTCACCTCCGTGGACGCGAAGCCCATCGCCGCCACCATGACCCGCACCGCCAGCACCTCGGGGTACGAGCTGGGCCTGCTCGCGGCCGCCGGCGCGCTCACCATCGTCCCGGGCGCGTTCGTGATCTGGTTCGTGCGGAACTACATCGCCAAGGGCTTCGCCCTCGGCCGCGTGTGAGGAGCGGGAATGGGCGCCGAGCCGACCGGGCTGGGCTGGATGGCGTGGACGTGGCAGACGGCCGTGTTCTGGGTCTTCATCGCGGCGGCGCTGGCGGCCATGGCCGTCTGGGAGTGGCGCAGCCCCGGCGGCGCGCCGCGCCGGGGCGTGCTCCGGATCGTCACCACCCGGGGCGACCGGCTGTTCGTCTCGCTGCTCTCGGCGGCCTGGCTCCACCTGGGCTGGCTCGCCCTGGTGGACGGGCCGCTCTGGGGCGCCACGGCCGTCTCGGCCGTGCTGGCGGCGCTCGTGTTCCGGTACGTCTGATCGGCTACGGCGTCGCCGGCGTCGCCGCCCGCGGGCCGAGCCGCCGCGTCACCGCCTTCACCCGGAGCGTCTTGTCGGGGGTGACCTCGGCGAAGAGGTCGCACCCGCCCTCGTGCGCGACGCGGGAGAGCCCGAGCCCGCCCATCCCGGCCAGGGCGATCTTCCGCACCTTGTCGAGGTACGCCTCCTGGGGCGAGGGGGCATGCTGGATCCGGCCCAGCTCCGCCACCAGGGACTTGAGGTTCGGGTCGTCGAGGTCGGTCGGGTTCGAGACCACGATCTCCACGCGGCCGGGGTCGCCGGACACGCTGACGCCGAGCACGGCGCGGGCCGGGTCGCTCCACTTGCCGAACTTGACGGCGTTCTCGATCAGCTCGCCGGCCACCATGGCGATCGGCTCGAGACCGGGGAGGCCGGGAAAGGCCGCGCGGAGGCCGGAGAGGACGGAGGCGCGCAGGTGATCCACGCCGTCCCAACGCTCGGGCACGGGGAGCTCGTAGTGGAAGAGCCGGTGCGGCATCTCGGGGAATCCTACCGCAGGCGACCGACGCGGTCGCCACCGGCGGCGGGCGACCTCGACGCACATCCGGGCCCGGACCGGGGCGCATTCGTGCGAGACTTTCGGCCATGCGAAAGGCGCTCCCCGTCGGCGTGGCTCTCGCGCTCCTCGGCGCGGCGCAGCTCGTGCCGGTGGACCGGTCGAACCCCCCGGTCGAGTCCGACGTGGCGGCGCCCCCGGAGGTGAAGGCCATCCTCCGCCGGGCCTGCTACGACTGCCACTCGCACGAGACGGTCTACGGCTGGCACACCCGGATCGCGCCCGTCTCCTGGCTCGTGGCCCGCGACGTGGAGGAGGGGCGCGAGAGGATGAACTTCTCCCGCTGGGGCGCCGTCGGCGCGAAGCGCCTCTCGAAGCTCCGCAAGAAGCTGCCGGAGGAAGTGGCCGAGGGAGAGATGCCGCCCTGGAGCTACCGGCTGGCGCACCCGCAGGCGCGGCTGTCGGACGCCGACCGCGCCGCGCTCGAGGCGTGGGGGCGTTCGCTCGGGGGAGGGGAGGCGCGGACCGGCGAGCGGTGAGTGCCGATCACCTCGCGCGCCGGCCCCGGGGATGCGAAAATAGAGGGTCGAGGAGGGCGAATGTCCGACACGTCGGTCCGGGCCAAGCCGGCGCTCCAGCCCGAGTACTGCAAGGGCTGCGGGCGGTGCGTCGAGGCGTGCGCGCGGGGCTGCCTGGAGCCGGGGACCGAGATCCACCCGCTGAGCGGGCTCGTCCCGGTGGTGCTGCGCCTCGAGACCTGCAACGCGTGCGGGCTCTGTCTCGACGCGTGCCCCGAGCCCTACGGGCTCCACGGGGAGGCGGAGGCCGCCCCGCCCACCGCGTCGCCGCTCGACGTGCCCCCCGCGCCCGTCCCGCTCGCCGAGACGCGCCCGCTGGTGATGAAGGGCGCCCACGCCGCCGCGGTGGGCGCGCTCCTGGCCGGCTGCCGCCACTTCTTCGGCTACCCGATCACGCCCTCCACCGAGGGAGCCGAGCTCATGGCGAAGCTCCTTCCGCCGCTGGGCGGCCACTTCCTCCAGGCGCCGAGCGAGGTGGCCGCCGTCAACATGATCTTCGGGTGCGGGGCGGGCGGCATCCCCTCCATGACCTTCACCTCGTCGCCCGGCCTGAGCCTGATGCTGGAGGGCATCTCCTACATGATCGGCGCCGAGCTGCCGGGCGTCTTCGTGGACATCATGCGGGCCGGGCCCGGGCTCGGGAACATCGGTCCGGCGCAGGCGGACGTGAAGCTGGTGGCCCGCGGGCTCGGCCACGGGGACACGCACGCCGTGGTGCTGGCGCCGGCCACGCCGCAGGAGATGCTCGACTTCACCATGCTCGCCTTCGAGCTGGCGTTCCGCTACCGGAACCCGGTGCTGGTGGTCGCCGACGGCCACCTCGGCCAGATGACCGGCCGGGTGGTGCTGCCGCGCCACGCCGTGCGCCCGGGCCTGCCGGCCTGGGCGGTGCACGGCGACGCGGCCCACCGGCGGAACCTCGTCACCTCCATCTACCTCCGCGAGGCGGACCAGGAGGAGCACGTGCGCCACCTGGTCCGGAAGTTCGAGCGGATGACCGAGGCCGAGCAGCGCGCCGACGCCTACCGCTGTCCCGACGCGGAGGTGCTGGTGGTGGCCTGCAACACGCCCGCCCGGACGGCCAAGGGCGCGGTGGAGGCGCTGCGCGCCGAGGGGATCCGGGCGGGGCTGTACCGCCCCCAGACCGTCTGGCCCTTCCCGGTCCGTGCGCTCCTCCCCCTGCTCGAGCGCACGCGCCGGCTGGTGGTGGTCGAGGCGAGCGACGGGCAGCTCGAGGACGAGCTGCGGCTCGCCCTGAGCAAGGCGGGCGTCTCGGCGGAGATCCGGAGCGTCCGCCGCCTGGGCGGCATCCTCCCCTCGCAGCGCGAGATCGTCGAGGCGGTGAGGGCCGCGCGACCCCGGAAGGCGGTGAGCGCGTGAGCGTCTTCTACGACCGGTTCGAGCGCCACGATCACGCCGAGGGGCTGAAGGGCCACACCACCCACTACTGCGCCGGCTGCGGCCACGGCATCGTCCACGCCTACCTCTCCAAGGCCATCGAGTCGCTGGGCGTCCAGGATCGGACCGTGGTGATCTCGCCGGTGGGGTGCAGCGTCTTCCTCTACTACTACCTCGACGTGGGGAACACGCAGGCCGCACACGGGCGCGCGCCCGCGGTGGCGATCGGCCACAAGCTGGCCAACCCGAGGAGCGTGGTGGTGAGCTACCAGGGCGACGGCGACCTGGCCGCCATCGGGCTCACCGAGATCGTCCACACCGCCGCGCTCGGGATCCCGATCTCGGTCGTCTTCGTGAACAACGCCATCTACGGGATGACCGGAGGGCAGCTCGCGCCCACCACCCTGCCGGGCCAGCGCAGCACCACCAGCCCGCGCGGCCGCGACCGCTTCATGGGGCAGCCGCTCCGGATGGCGGAGATGATCGCCGCGCTCGACGCGCCGGTGTACGTGGAGCGCGTGGCGCTCTACGACGCCAAGCAGCGTGTCCGGGCGCAGAAGGCGATCGAGAAGGCGGTCCGGTGCCAGGTCGAGGACCGGGGCTTCTCGCTGGTGGAGGTGCTGGCGGAGTGCCCCACCCATCTCGGCCTGACCCCGGTGGAGACCGAGAAGTGGGTGAAGGAGAAGATGGTCCCCTTCTACCCGCTCGGCGTGAAGAAGGACGTCGCGGCGGCCGAGCCGTGGGCCTGGCCCTCCCCGGAGCACGATCCGGCCGCGCTGCTCGAGGCCATCGGGGCCCGCGGCGAGCCTCCGCCCCGCTTCGCCCGGGGCTTTCCGCGCGAGGCCTTCGGGAGCGAGGTGGGGCTGAAGCTGGCCGGGGCGGGCGGGGACGGCGCGCAGACCGCCGCCATGCTCATCGCCCAGGCCGCCATCCACGAGGGGTTCGACGCGACGCACATCCCCAGCTACGGCCCCGAGTCGCGCGGCGGCACCTCCTACGCCGACGTGCGGATGGCCGAGCACGAGGTGCTGGCGCCGGACGTGCCGGCCCCCCATGTGCTCGTCGCCTTCAACGCGCCGAGCCTCGCCAAGTTCGGCTCGGCGGTGGTGCCGGGGGGCGTCGTGGTCTACGACGCCTCGGTGGTGCCGGCGCCGGAGGCGCTCGCGCCGGCGGTGCGGACGCTGGGGGTGCCCTGCTCCGGGATCGCGATGGAGCTCGGGCAGCCGAAGGTCAAGAACGTGGTGGCCCTGGGCGCCCTGGCGGGCGCGACCGGGCTGTTGCCGGAGGAGACCTTCCTGGCGGCGATCCGGAGCGCCCTCGGGGGGAAGGCCGCGCTCGTCCCGGTGAACGAGGAGGCCTTCCGGCGCGGGGTGCGCGCGGCGCGGGAGACGGCCGCCGCCTGAGGAATCAGGGGCCCGGCGCGGCCAGGCGCTCGAGGGCCCAGGCGACGGCCTCCTCGAGCGTGTCGAAGAACTTCACCGGGTAGCGGGGCGGTTCCCGCCAGAAGACGGCGGTCATGGCGCCGCGCAGCTCCTGCGAGGCGACGTAGGCCTCGCCCGCGCACTGGCGGGAATAGGCGTCCGCCATCCGACCCTGGTGGGAGGCGATGATGGCCCGCTGCATCGGGTCGGGCCGGGCGCCGCCGCGCTGGTCGATCACCTGGGCGAAGCGCTCTCGCCGGGCGAGGACGGTCTGCTCGATCTCGGCGAGGTGGGCCTCGAGCGCCTCGTTGGTGGGCCGGCCCTGGTAGGTGAGGATCACGAGCGGCCAGCGCGAGACGTCCACCAGCAGTCGAAAAGGCTCCTCGGCAGGCATGGGCCATGCCATCGTAACCAGGGGACGGGGAGCGCGCCAGGAGCCGGAGTCCGGGGTGGGTGCGGTGCCATTCGCCCGGAAGGGGGCCGCGGGCCGGACGCGGGCGGCTCCCCCTGCGCCTCGTTAATGGGGCCACGACGGAGGCGGACATGCGGATCGCGATCGTCGGTGCAGGTGGCGTGGGTGGGCTCCTGGCCGGGCTGCTCGCCCGGTCGGGGGTGGAGGTCCTGGTCGTGGCGCGGGGTGCGGCGCTGAAGGCGATCCGGTCGAGCGGCGTGGCCGTGGACTCCCCCCTGGGCAAGTTCACCGTCCGTCCCGCCGCCGCGTCGGACGATCCGGCCGCGCTCGGGGCCGCCGACGCCGTGCTCGTGGCGGTGAAGGCCTGGCAGGTGGAGGGCGTCGCCCCCGGCCTCGCCCCGCTCGTGGCGGCCGGCGGGTTCGCGGTGCCCCTCCAGAACGGCGTCGAGGCGGCGGGCCGGCTCGACGCCGCGCTGGGGGAGGAGCGGGTGGTGGGCGGGCTCACGCACATGCTCGCCTGGACCGAGGGGCCGGGGCGGGTCCGCCACGTCGGCGCCGTGCCGCGCGTCACCCTCGGCGAGCGCGGCGCGCGCGCGGGGCGGCCGAGCGCGCGCCTGGAGGCGCTGGCGGGAGCCCTGCGGGGGGCGGGGGTCGAGGTCCGGATCGCGGAGGACGTGGAGGCCGCCACCTGGGAGAAGTTCCTGCTCATCGAGCCGTGGGGGAGCGTGGCCGCGGCGGCGCGGGCGCCCATCGGGCCGCTCCGGTCCGCGGCCGAGGCGCGCGCGCTGCTCGGCACGGCGATGGTGGAGGTGGTGGCGCTCGCCCGGGCGCGGGGGGTGTCGGTCGCGGCCGGGGTGAAGGACTCGACGCTGGCCTGGCTCGACGGCCTGCCGCCCGAGGCGACGGCGTCGATGCAGCGCGACATCGGCGCCGGGCGCCCGTCGGAGCTTCTCGACCAGACCGGCGCCGTGGTGCGGCTCGCGCGGGCGGCGGGCGTGCCGGTGCCCGTGCACGAGGCGCTGCTCGCGCTGCTCCTGCCGCAGGAGCGCGCCGCGCGGGGGGAGACGCCGGCGTTCGCGAGGACGTAGCGCCTGGCGCGAGCCCCACCCGCCCCTGCCGGGTCCCTACCCTCGGAGGCGGCGGCGCGGTAACAAGGTGCCTCGCCGTCGAGCACTCTGGGTCGCGTCGCAACTACTCTGGGTCGGGAGCGCCTTCAGGTCGGGACCGCCTTGGACGCAGGGATCATCCTCGAGACCCGCGATCTCGTGAAGGAGTTCCGCGGCTTCGTCGCCGTGAGCGGCGTGTCCCTGCGCGTCGCGCGGGGCAGCATCCACGCCCTCATCGGCCCGAACGGGGCCGGCAAGACGACGGTCTTCAACCTGCTCACGCGCTTCCTTCCGGCGACGAGCGGGTCGATCCTCTACAAGGGCGAGGACATCACCGGCGCGCGCCCCGCCGACGTGGCCCGCCGCGGCATGGTCCGCTCCTTCCAGGTCTCGGCGGTGTTCCCGGCCCTCACCGCGCTCGAGAACGTCCGGGTGGCGCTGCAACGCCCGCTCGGGACGTCCTTCCACTTCTGGCGCTCGGAGAGGAGCCTCGAGGCGCTGGACGGTCGCGCCGCGGAGCTGCTCGCGGCCGTCGGGCTCGAGGAGCACCGCGACACCGTCACGGGCGAGCTGCCCTACGGCCGCAAGCGGGCGCTCGAGATCGCCACCACCCTCGCGCTCGACCCGGAGCTGCTCCTGCTCGACGAGCCGACCCAGGGAATGGCCCACGAGGACGTGGGCCGGGTGGTGGCGCTCATCCGCCGCGTGGCCGAGGGGCGGACGGTCCTGATGGTGGAGCACAACCTCTCGGTGGTGCAGGACCTGGCCCAGCGGGTGACGGTGCTGGCGCGCGGGAGCGTCCTGGCCGAGGGGAGCTACGACGAGGTCTCCCGGAACCCGCTCGTCCTCGAAGCCTACATCGGAGCGTCGGCGTGACCGCCCCGGGCACCGAGTTCCTGCGGGTCACCGGCCTGCACGCCTTCTACGGCGAGTCGCACATCCTCCACGGCGTGGACTTCACGGTCCGCGCCGGCGAGCTGGTCACCCTGCTGGGCCGGAACGGCTCGGGGCGCACCACCACGCTCAAGGCCGTCCTGGGCCTCACCGGCCGACGCACCGGGTCGGTGGTGGTGAACGGCCGCGAGACGATCGGGATGCCCCCCCACCGGATCGTGCAGCTCGGCGTGGGCTACTGCCCGGAGGAGCGCGGCATCTTCGCGAGCCTCACCGCCGAGGAGAACCTGACCCTGCCGCCGGTGGTGAGCACCGGCGGGATGACGGTGGACGAGATCTACGGGATGTTCCCCAACCTGGAGGAGCGGGCCCGCAGCCAGGGCTCGCGGCTCTCGGGCGGGGAGCAGCAGATGCTGGCGCTGGCCCGCATCCTCCGCACCGGGGCGCGGCTCCTCCTCCTCGACGAGATCACCGAGGGGCTGGCCCCGGTCATCGTGCAGGGCCTGGGGCGCGCCGTCCGGGCCCTGCGGGACCGCGGGTACACCATCGTCCTGGTGGAGCAGAACTTCCGCTTCGTCGCGCCGCTCGCCGACCGGCACTTCCTGGTCGAGCGCGGGCGGATCGTGGACGCGGTGGAGAAGCAGGACCTGGAAGGAAGGATGGAGTCGCTGCACCGTTTCCTCGGCGTGTAGACCCCTCCCAACGCAGAAAGGACGCACATGAACCGCATCGCTCGAACGCTGCTGATGGCCGCGCTGCTCGTCCCCCTCGCGCCGGCGACGGCCGCCGACAAGGTCTCCGACGGCGTCGTCAAGATCGGCGTGCTCACCGACATGACCGGCTACTACGCCGATCTGGCCGGCCCCGGCTCGCAGCTGGCCGCCCGCATGGCCGTCGAGGACTTCGGCGGCAAGGTGCTGGGGAAGCCCATCGAGGTGGTCGCGGCCGACCACCAGAACAAGGCCGACATCGCCTCCAACACCGCCCGCAAGTGGTTCGACGAGGAGAAGGTGGACGTGATCGCCGACCTGGTGTCGTCCTCCACGGCCGGCGCGGTGATGCCGGTCGCCGCCGAGAAGAAGCGCATCACCCTCCTCTCCGGCCCGGCCACCACCGCCTTCACCGGCGAGAAGTGCACCGCCTACAACGTGCACTACACCTACAACAACTGGGCGCTCGCCAACGGCACCGGCCGCGAGGTGGTCCGCCAGGGCGGCGACAGCTGGTTCTTCGTCACCGCCGACTACGTCTTCGGCAAGTCGCTCGAGGCGGACACGAGCGCGGTGGTGACCGGAGCGGGCGGCAAGGTCCTGGGGTCGGCGCGGCATCCCTCGCCGGGCACCACCGACTTCTCGAGCTACCTGCTGCAGGCGCAGGCCTCCGGCGCCCAGATCATCGGCCTCGCCAACGCCGGTGCCGACACCGTGAACTGCATCAAGCAGGCGAAGGAGTTCGGCATCACGCCCAAGCAGAGCCTGGCCGGCCTGCTCGTCTTCATCAGCGACGTCCACAGCCTCGGGCTCGAGACCGCCAAGGGCATGTACCTCACCACCTCGTTCTACTGGGACCTGAACGACGACACCCGCAAGTGGTCGAAGCGCTTCTTCGAGAAGCACAAGAAGATGCCGACCATGGTCCACGCGGGCGTCTACTCGGCCGTGACGCACTACCTGAACGCCGTGAAGGCGACCGGCACGGACGACGCCGACGCGGTCATCGCCAGGATGAAGGCCACGCCCGTGAACGACTTCTTCTCGAAGGGGTCGCGGATCGGCCCGGACGGCCTGCACCGGCACGCCATGTACCTGGTGCGCGTCAAGACGCCCGCCGAGTCGAAGTACCCGTGGGACTACTACACCATCGTGAAGACCATCCCGCCCGAGGAGGCGTTCCCCACGGTCGAGATGCAGAAGTGCCCGCTCGTGAAGTAGCCCGATGCAGGCGCTCTTCGGCCAGCTCCTGCTGGGCCTCATCAACGGGGCCTTCTACGCGCTCCTCTCCCTGGGGCTCGCCGTCATCTTCGGCCTGCTCAACGTCGTGAACTTCGCCCACGGGGCGCAGTACATGATGGGGGCCTTCGCGGCCTGGATGGGGCTCGCCTACCTGGGCCTGGGCTACTGGTGGGCGCTGTTGCTCGCGCCCGCGGTGGTGGGGCTGGTCGGCGTCGGGATCGAGCGGCTGCTCCTGCGCCGGCTGCAGGGGCTCGATCACCTGTACGGGCTCCTGCTCACCTTCGGCCTGACGCTCATCGCCGAGGGCCTCTTCCACCACGCCTACGGGAACTCGGGCCAGTCCTACCCGGTTCCGGAGCTCCTGCAGGGCGGGGTGCGCCTCCCCTTCATGTACCTCCCCATCTACCGGGCCTGGGTGGTGGGGGTCTCGGTGGCCGTGTGCCTGGCGAGCTGGCTCGTGATCGAGAAGACCAAGCTCGGGGCGTACCTGCGCGCGGGCACCGAGAACCCGAAGCTGCTGCAGGCCTTCGGCGTGAACGTGCCGGTCATGTTCACGCTGACCTACGGGTTCGGCGCGGCCCTCGCCGCCTTCGCCGGGGTGATGGCCGCGCCCATCTACCAGGTGACCCCGCTCATGGGCAGCTCGCTCGTGATCGTGGTCTTCGCGGTGGTGGTGATCGGGGGGATGGGGTCGATCCTGGGCTCGATCGTGACCGGGATCGGCCTCGGCCTGGTGGAGGGGCTCACCAAGTATCTCTACCCGGAGGCCTCGGCCGTGGTGATCTTCGTCATCATGGCCCTGGTCCTCCTGGTCCGCCCGGCCGGGCTGTTCGGGAGGGAGCGGTGAGCCGGCTCCGCCCTCTCGGCTACGCGGCGCTCCTCCTGCTCGGCCTGGCCGCCCCCTTCCTCGTCTACCCGGTCTTCGCCATGAACGTGCTCTGCCTCGCCCTCTTCGCGAGCGCGTTCAACCTGCTGCTCGGCTACACCGGGCTCCTCTCCTTCGGGCACGCCGCCTTCCTCGGCTCGGCCGCCTACGTGACCGGCCACGCGCTCAAGGCCTGGGGCCTTCCCACCGAGGCGGGCGTGCTCCTGGGCACGGCGGTGGCGACGCTCCTCGGCTTCGTCTTCGGGAGCCTCGCCATCCGGCGGTCGGGCATCTACTTCGCCATGATCACGCTCGGCTTCGCCCAGATGATCTACTTCCTGGTGGTGCAGATGCCCTGGACCGGCGGCGAGGACGGCCTCCAGGGGATCCCGCGGGGGAGGGCCGTCGGCCTGGTCGCGCTCGACCAGCCGCTCACCATGTACTACTTCGTGCTGGCGTCGTTCCTGGCCGGCTTCTGGATCGTCCACCGCGCCATCCACTCGCCCTTCGGCCACGTGCTGCGGGCCATCCGCGAGAACGAGCCCAGGGCGCTCTCCCTGGGGTACGACGTCTCCCGGTACAAGCTCGTCGCCTTCGTGCTCTCCGCCGGCCTGGCCGGGCTGGCCGGCTCGCTCAAGGCGGTGGTGCTCCAGTTCGCCTCGCTCTCCGACGTGCACTGGCACCGGTCGGGGGAGGTGGTGCTCATGACGCTGCTCGGCGGCATGGGGACGGTGCTGGGCCCGTCGGTGGGGGCGCTCCTGGTGGTCACGCTGGAGAACTACCTGGCCGGGGCCGGCTCCTGGGTCACGGTCATCACGGGGGCCGTCTTCGTGGTGTGCGTCCTCGCCTTCCGGCGCGGGATCGTGGGCGAGCTGGGCTCGCTCCTGCGCCGCTCCTTCCTGGGGGTGAAGCCATGACCGGGCTCTTCGCGGGGCGGGTGGCCCTGGTCACCGGAGCGGCCGGCGGGATCGGCCGCGACGTCGCCGAGCGGATGGCGCGGGAGGGGGCCCGGGTCACCATCGCCGACCTGGACGGCGCCGCCGCCGCCCGGGTGGCCGCCGAGCTCGCCGCCCAGGGACTGGCCGTCACCGGCGTCGCCTGCGACGTGACCAGCGAGGCGCAGCTCCACGCCGCCCTCGACGGGACCGTGTCGGCCCAGGGCCGCATCGACGTCCTCGTCAACAACGCCGGCCTGCAGCACGTCGCCCCCATCGAGGAGTTCCCCCTGGAGAAGTTCGAGCTGCTCCTGCGGGTGATGCTGGTGGCGCCCTTCCTGGCGGTGAAGCGCGTCTTCCCGGCCATGAAGCGCCAGCGGTACGGACGCATCCTGAACGTGGCCTCCATCAACGGGCTGGTGGGCTTCGCCGGCAAGGCGGCCTACAACAGCGCCAAGCACGGGCTGCTCGGCCTCACCAAGGTGGCCGCCCTGGAGGGCGCCGCCCACGGGATCACCGTGAACGCCCTGTGCCCCGGCTACGTGGACACCCCGCTCGTGCGCAACCAGCTCGCCGACCTGGCCCGGACGCGCAGCGTGCCGCTGGAGCGGGTCCTGGAGGACGTCATCTACCCCCTCCAGCCCATCCGGCGGCTGCTCACGGTCCGGGAGATCTCCGACTACGCCCTGTTCCTGGCCGGGGAGGGGGCGGGGGGCGTGACGGGCGCGGCCGCCGTCATCGACGGCGGCTACACGGCCCAGTGAGGGGCCTCGGCCGGACGGGAGGAGCGATGCAGCTCGCGGCGGTGACGGAGCGGACGGTCCTGGTGGATCCGGCGGGCAACCGCATGGAGCAGGTGATCGAGCACCGCACCGACCCCCTGGTCGGCACGGTGGCCTCCATCAACACCGCGCTCGGCGAGAAGGCCAGGGCCTTCCTCGGCTCCCCCGACCTCGACCTGCTCCGGGACCTGGAGGAGAGGAGCCGGCCCGGCTGCCCCTTCTGCGGGGCGGCCGAGCGGGGCACGCGCTTCCTCCCCGAGTTCGCGCCCGAGGGCCAGATCCGGGTGGGCGACGCCCTGGCCATGCCCAACCTCTTCTCGAAGTGCGCCTTCGACTCGGTCGTGATCGTGGACCCGGCCCGGCACGTCCTCTTCCCGTCGCGGATCTCGCCGCAGGCGCTGGCGGACGCCATCCGGACCGCGGCCGAGCTGGTGCGCCGCGCCCGGACGCACGACCCCTCGCTGGTCCACCACCTGGCCGGCATGAACTTCCTCCAGCCCGGCGGATCGAGCGTTCCCCACCCGCACCTGCAGGTGCACGTCCGGAGCGTCCCGTATTCGGGCCTGGCCCTGGTGCAGCGCCGGAGCGCCGAGTACCTGGCCCGGACGGGCCGGAGCTTCTTCGGGGCCCTGCTCGACGAGGAGCGCCGGCGCGGGGAGCGGTGGATCGGGGCGACCGGCGACGTCGAATGGGTGGCCGCCTTCGCGCCGGCGCACCAGAAGGAGATCTGGGGCATCCTGCCGGGGAAGGCCAGCCTGGTCGAGATCGCGGAGGCCGACGCGCGCGCCTTCGCCGAGGGGATCTCCCGGATCGTCTCGTTCTACGAGGAGGGGGGGACGCACCCCTTCACGCTGGCGTTCCTGTCCAGCCCCGAGGGCGCGGCGCCCGGCTTCGCGCTCCACGTGAAGGTCTGCTCGCGGCCGGCCCTGAAGCCGCTCTACGCGAACTACGACACCTGGTTCGCCCCCATGTTCGCCGGCGACGACGTGCACACCGAGGCGCCGGAGGCCTACGCGGAGCGGCTGCGGGCCCGCTTCGGCACCCGCGCCCCGTGATCCGGGGCCGCCGGGCTTCCTCACATCCCCAGGTACGCCTGCCGCACCTGCTCGTTGGCGAGCAGCTCCCGGCCCGTGCCGGAGAGGGCCAGCCGCCCCGACTCGAGCACGAAGCCGCGGTGCGCGATGGCGAGCGCGTGCTCGGTGTTCTGCTCCACCAGCAGCACCGTGACGCCCGCCCGGTTGATCTCCTCGATCACCCGGAACATCTCCTCCACCATGATGGGGGCGAGGCCCAGGGAGGGCTCGTCGAGCATCAGGACCTTCGGCCCGGCCATGAGGCCGCGGCCGATGGCGACCATCTGCTGCTCGCCGCCGGAGAGCGTGCCGGCCACCTGGCGGCTGCGCTCGCGCAGGCGCGGGAAGACCTGGAAGACCTGCTCGAGCCGCTCGCGCTGGCGCGGGCGGGCGGCCCGGCCGAACGCCCCGAGGAGCAGGTTGTCGAGCACGGTCATCTCCGGGAAGAGCTTGCGCCCCTCCGGGACCTGCACCACGCCGCGGGCGACGATCTCCATGGTGGAGAGCAGGTCGAGCCGCTCCCCGTCGAGGAGGATGGAGCCCGAGCGCGGGCGGAGCTGGCCGGAGAGCGTCCTCAGGGTGGTGGTCTTGCCGGCGCCGTTCGCCCCCACCAGCGCCACGATCTCGCCCGCGTTCACGTCGAAGGAGACGCCCCAGAGGGCCTGGACGTTCCCGTAGGCGACCTCGAGCCCTTCCGCGCGCAGCATCAGGCCCCCGCCCGCCTGCCGAAGTAGGCCGAGATCACGCCCGCGTCCTTGACCACCTGGGCGGGCGGCCCCTCGGCGATCTTCTCGCCGTGGTGGATCACCACCACCCGGTCGGAGATCGACATGATGGCCTTCATGACGTGCTCGACCAGGACCACGGTCAGGCCGGTGGCCCGGAGGCGCGAGACGATCTCCGAGGCCACGTCCACCTCGCTCGCGTTGAGGCCCCCCATCGGCTCGTCGAGGAGGAGGAGCCGGGGCTCGGTGGCGAGGGCGCGCGCCATCTCCAGGCGCTTCTGCTCCATGAGGGTGAGCTGGGAGGCGAGGACGCGCGCCTTCGGGGCGAGCCCCATGCGCTCCAGGACCTCCAGGGCCCGGGTCTCGGCGTCGCGCCGCCGGGGGTGCCGGGGAAAGGCCGCCAGGGTCGCGTTCTCGAGGACGGTGAGACCGGGGAATGGCTTCACCACCTGGAACGTCCGGGCCAGGCCGCGCGCGGTCACCGCGTGGGGGCGCAGCCCCACCAGGCTCCGCCCCTCGAACCGGATCTCGCCGGCGGTGGGGCGGACGAAGCCGGTGACGAGGTTGAAGACCGTGGTCTTCCCGGCTCCGTTGGGGCCGATGAGGCCCAGGATCTCCCCCTGCCGGACCGAGAAGTCGAGGCCGGCCACCGCCCGCAGGCCGCCGAAGTGCCGGGTGAGGCCGTGCACCTCAAGGAGCGACATGGGATCCCCCTGCCGCTTCCCCGCGCCCGGCCCGGCGCTGCGCCACCAGCCGGTGCAGGCGCCCCCAGATGCCCTCCGGCATGTAGCGGATGGCGAGCATCATGAAGAGCCCGTAGAAGACCAGGTGGCCCACCTGGAAGCGGGCCCGCACGGTCTCGCCGATGGCGGTGAGGAACACGGCGCCGACGAACGGGCCGCCCACCGTGCCGAGCCCGCCCACCATGGCGATGAAGACCATCTCCATGGAGAGGGCGATGGGGAAGACGGCGTCCGGATCGACGTACCGGAAGTAGAAGGCGTAGAAGCCTCCGCCCAGCCCGGCCAGGAAGCCGGAGAGCGCCAGGGTGAGGACCTTGGCGCGCACGGTGTCGATGCCGACGGCCTCGGCGGCGTCCTCGTTCTCGCGGATGGCCACCAGGTAGGCGCCCAGGCGCGACCGCTTGAGCCGGTAGGTGGCGCCGAGCCCGAGGAGCGTCAGCAGGGCGATGGCGAGGTAGAAGGGCTCCTTCGCCTCCCAGTTCACCGCCTTCCCCAGGAGGCGTACCGGAGGCAGGTCGGTGATGAGGAACCCGACCGGCCCGTTCGTCACCTCCTCCCAGTTGAGGGCGACCAGCCGGACGATCTCGGCCATCGCCAAGGTCGAGAGCGAGAAGTAGGGCCCTCGCAGGCGGAAGGCGATGAGGCCGATGGGGAGGGCGGTCGCCGCGGCGACGGCGCCGCCGACGGGGATGCCCCACCACGGCGCGATCCCGGCCTGGAGGTACAGCATGATGGTGGTGTAGGCGCCCATGCCGAAGAGCGAGGCGTGCCCGAACGAGACCTGGCCGGCGAAGCCGCCCAGCACGTTCCAGGCCGAGCCGAGCAGCGTCCACATCAGGACGAGGATGCACAGGTGCAGGAAGAACGGATCGTGGACCACCAGGGGGAGGCCCAGGACGGCGGCGGCTCCGACCGCCCACGGCGCGGCGCGCCTCACGACTTGCCCACCCCGAAGAGGCCCGAGGGCCGGTAGAGCAGCACCAGCAGGAAGATGACGAAGCCGATGCCGTCCTTGAGGGCCATGGAGACGTAGACCGCCCCGAGCGACTCGACCACCCCGAGCAGGATCCCGCCGGCGATGGCGCCCGGGATGGACCCCAGCCCGCCCAGCACCACGATCACGAAGCACTTCACGATCAGGATCTCGCCCACGGTGGGGTAGAGGTAGAGCGAGGGGGCGAGGAGGATGCCCGCCGCGCCGGCCAGGGCGGTGCCGAGGGCGAAGGTGAGCATGGCGATCCGCTGGACGTCGATGCCCATCAGGACGGCCGCCTCGGCGTTCTGGCTGGTGGCGCGGACGGCGCGGCCCGTGTCGGTCCGGGCGAGGAAGAGGTAGAGCGCCCCGGTGATGAGCAGGGCCAGGCCGAAGGCGATGGCGAGCGGGATGGGCACCGCGATCCCGAAGGGCCGCATGGGCAGCAGGGCGTACCGGAGGTTGATGGTCCTGTAGTCGCCGGTCCAGAGCAGGAGCGCCAGGTTCGCGACGAGAAGCGAGAGCCCGGCGGTGTAGAGGAGGGTGTTGAGCTCGCCGCCCGGGATGATCTTCCGGAGGAGGAAGCGGTAGACGAGGGCCCCCGCCACGAAGAGCAGGGGCACCCAGACCACGATGGAGACGAAGGGGTCGAGGCCCCACAGCTCCAGGCCCCAGAAGGCGCCGAACATGCCCAGCATCACCATCTCGCCGTGGGCGAGATTGATGATCCGCATGACGCCGAAGACGACGGTGAGCCCCACGCCGATCATGGCGTAGAGCGCCCCGGTGAGCACGCCGCTCACGAGGCTCTGGACGAGCGTCTCCATCGTGACGGGGTTCGGGCCGGCTCCCCCCGCCCTCCGCGAGGGGAGCCCGGTCCCGGGACGCTCACATCACGTCGGGGAAGACGAAGGCCGTCTCGGCGTTCTCCTTCGGCCAGACGTTCTGGAGCTTGCCGTCCTTCCACTGGGCCATCACCGAGTGCTCCGGAGAGTAGACGTTCTGGTTCGTGTACTCGTCCCCGAGCGGCCCCTTGTAGTTGCCGAACTTGACCCGCCCGAACACGGTGGTCATGTCGGTCTTGAGCAGGGCCTGCCGCACGGCGTCCCGGTCCTTCTCGAGGTCGCCGCCGAGCTTCGCCCGCTTGAGGGCGTCGGCGATGATGTAGATGGCCGCGTACCCCTCCACCTCGTGCTCCTTGGGGTAGATGCCGTACTTCGCGTGGAACTTGTCGTAGAAGGCCTTGGTGTCGGGGGCGTTGGGGTTGCCCGACCAGGCCGCCGAGGAGAAGACGTTCTGGGCGAGCGGCCCGAGCTGGCCCGAGAAGTCGGCCACCCCGAACCCGCCGCCGAACCCGACGAAGGCGCGCGGCCGGATGCCGATCTCCTTGGCGTGACGGGTGAGGAGGATGGCGTCGGTGGTGGAGACGGCCACCATCAGGAAGTAGTCGGGGTTCGAGGCCTTCACCTTGGTCATGAGCGGCTTGAAGTCGAGCGTGTTCACCGGATAGGCCTCGTCGGCCACGATGGGGACGCCCTTCGACTTGAGGAAGGTCATGGCCGAGTTGGCGATGGTCTTGCCGAAGACGGTGTTGTCGTAGATGACCGCCGCCGACTTGGGCATGGCGCCCGGGACCTCGACGATGAACTTGTTGAAGGCCTGGGGGTAGATGGAGCCGGTCGGGTTGTTCCGGAACACCCACTCGAACCCCTTCGACGTGATGATGTCGGCGGAGGGGTGGTCCACCAGGTAGGGCGTCTTGAGCCGCTGGCAGACCGAGGCGATCTCCACCGCCTGGCCGGAGGCGCGGCCGCCGGTCATGACCAGGACCTTGTCCTGGGCGATGAGCTTCTCGGCCACCGTCGCCGCGAGGGCGTTCTTCGCCTGGTGGTCCTCGAGGACGAGCTCGAGCTTCTTCCCGTTCACGCCGCCCTTGGCGTTGATCTCCTCGATGGCGAGCGAGTAGGCCTTCTTGAACTTGTCGCCGAAGGGCGCGTCGGATCCGGTCATGGGCTGCGGCGCGCCGATCTTGAGGGTCTGGGCGACGGCTGGCGCCGCGAGCGACAGGAGCACGGCGGCGGCGAGGTGGACGATCTTCCGCATGGGAACTTCCTCCCTTCCTGGGTCGAGCTGCGTTGGGGCCTCTCCGGTCAGCCCATGGTGGGCATGGCGAGCGTAATGCGGGCCTCCTCCTCGCTGGCCGGCCAGCGGGTGGTCACGACCTTGCTGCGCGTGTAGAAGGCGACGCCCTCCGGGCCGTGGACGTGCAGGTCGCCGAAGAGCGACTGCTTCCAGCCGCCGAAGGAGAAGAAGGCGATCGGGACCGGGATGGCCACGTTCACGCCCACCATCCCGACCTGGATCTCCCGGGCGAAGCGCTGGGCCGCGAAGCCCGAGCGCGTGAAGATGGCGGTCCCGTTGCCGTACGGGTTCCGGTTGACGAGATCGATGGCCTCGTCGAGCGTCCCCGCCCGCAGGACCACCAGCACCGGCCCGAAGATCTCCTCCCGGTAGATCGACATGGAGGGCGTGACCCGGTCGAACAGGGTGGGGCCGATGAAGAAGCCCCGCCCCGCCTCGGGCACCTGCAGGGTGCGCCCGTCCACCACCAGCGTCGCCCCCTCGGACACGCCGGCATCGATGAAGCCGCGGATCCGCTCCCGGTGGGGGGCGCTGATGACCGGGCCCATCTCCACCCCCTTCTTCGTCCCCGGACCGACCGGCAGCTTCCGGGCGCGCTCGGCCACGGCCGCCACCAGCGCGTCGGCCACCGGTCCCACCGCCACCGCGGCCGAGATGGCCATGCACCGCTCGCCGGCGGAGCCGTAGGCGGCGCCCACCAGCGCGTCGGCCGCGAAGGCGAGGTCCGCGTCGGGCAGGACCACGGCGTGGTTCTTGGCGCCGCCCAGCGCCTGCACCCGCTTCCCGTGGCGCGTGGCCGTCTCGTAGACGTGGCGCGCCACCGGGGTGGACCCGACGAACGAGACCGCCGCCACCTCGGGGTGGGACAGGAGCGCGTCCACGGCCTCCCGGTCCCCGGGGACCACGTTGAGCACGCCGTCCGGGAGCCCGGCCTCCGAGAAGATCTCGGCCATCCTGAGGGCGGTGGAGGGCACCTTCTCCGAGGGCTTGAGGACGAAGGTGTTGCCGCAGGCGATGGCCACCGGGAACATCCAGAGCGGGACCATGGCCGGGAAGTTGAAGGGCGTGATCCCGGCGCAGACGCCCAGGGGCTGGAGGACCGAGTGGCAGTCGATGCCGCGGCCCACGTCCTCGGCGCGCTCGCCCTTGAGCAGGTGCGGGATGCCCGAGGCGAACTCCACCACCTCGATCCCCCGCTGCACCGAGCCGCCCGCGTCGGGCAGGGTCTTCCCGTGCTCCTCGGAGACCAGGCGCGCCAGCTCGTCGCGGCGCGCCTCGAGCAGCTCCCGGAAGCGGGCCAGCACGCGCGCCCGCCGCAGGGGGGGCGTGTCGCGCCACGCCGGGAAGGCGGCCCTGGCCGAGAGCACCGCCGCGCCGACCTCCTCGGCGCTCGCGAACGGGGCGCGCCGGACCACCTCTCCCCGGGCGGGATCGAACACCTCGCCGGAGCGCCCGCTCCGGCTCTGCGTTCGCTTTCCGCCGATCCACAGGTCGAGCAGCGGAACGGACATTTGGCCTCCCGGGGCGTGTCGGCGGCGCCGCGCTGAAGGGGGACCCTAGTCCGCCCGGCCGTGTGGGCATAAGAGCCCGCAGGGGGCTAGCGCCGTCACGGCAGGCTCGACGCACCGCGCGGTTTGCGGCAGAGTCCGGGACGTGCGCAGGCTCGTGGTGGCCGTCATCGTCGCGCTGGCCGTGGGCGCCGTCGCCGGCTACCTCTACGGCCGGAACACCAAGCCGACGCTGGAGGAGAAGGCGGAGGAAGCCGGCCGCGATCTCCGGCGGGCCTGGGACAAGGTCACGCGGTAGGGGTCTCGCCCGCCCCATACCCCATCCGGGCCCCCAAGGGCAGAGGGCGGGGCGCGCCTGCGCCCCGCCCCCGGGTTCCCCCCGCCCGATGAAGCTCTGCGCTACGACCGGACCAGCCCCTGCGCGGTGAGCTGGACCGCGTCGCCCACCTGGAAAGGCGGTGCGCCCTGGTAGACGAAGGTCTCGGCGCCGCCGTCCTCGAACCGCACGAAGATCTCGTACGTCCTCTGCTCGGCCGACCCCTGGCTAGAGGCCGCCCCGACCATGGCGCCGCCGATCGCGCCGACCAGGGCGCCGGCGCCGCTCCCGGTGTGAACCACCTGGCCCCAGCGATTCACGTGAGTGCGTCCGCCGAGGCTGCTGCCGATGAGGCCGCCCACGATGGCGCCCGCCACGGCACCGGCGCCCGGGTCGCCCTGCTGCCGCGTGACGGTCTCCCGGATCTGCTCGACCCGGCCGCGGCGCGCCCAGCCGCCGCCGCCGTACGGATCGCCCCAGGTGGTGGACCGGGTCGTCGTCGTCACGCACGCGGAGAGCAGCATCGCGGGCAGGAGGGCGAGGGAGAGGTTGCGGCGAGTCATGGCGTTTCTCCGTTTTTCGAGGGGCTGCGTCGTGCCCTGAAGCGGGCCTTTTGCATGGGTCGGACCAGCCGGCCCCGGTCCATGTGCCTGGAAAGACGCCGGAAAGAGAAGCCGTCCCGGACCGGTCGCGTGGCGGCGAGGCACACCCGTGGGTACGGGCGGTACGGGGCGTGACGGGGCTCACACCCGGGAGGGCCCCGGCCTCCCGCCCGGCGCGGGCCGGCCCCACGGACGCCCCGGCCGAGGTAACCTCGGGCCCCATGGATCTCCCCGAGGCCGCAGCGGCGGCCCTCGATCGGCTGCGCCGCTCGGCGGCCGACCTGCGGTTCGAGGTGCGAAAGGCCTGCGAGCAGGAGCGCTGGCGGCTCAAGGTCGTCTACCGGGCCAGCGACCCCGAGACGGGCGCCCCGGAACCGAGGGAGCTGGGCCTGCTCTGGTCCGACGACCGCGCGGCGATTCAGGCCCTGCGGGACCGCCTGGCCCGAGGAGAGGACGGGAGGACGCCGGGCGGGCAGGCGCGCCCGCCGGGCAGCTCCTAGAATGCCGTTCCCCTCGCTCGACCACGCACGGAGGAGCCCGTGACGGACCTGGAGAAGCGGAACGACGTCGCCCAGTGGGCCTTCGACACCCGGCCGGTCCTGCTCCGCTTCCACCTCTGGCTCGAGGACGTCGAGGTGGCGCGGGCCCAGCCCGACCCGGTCGTGGCGCACGCCTTCACGCCGCGCGGGATCACCCGCTGCCTGGCGGTGACCTCGGCCGCCACGGCGCTCGGGACGCAGCTCTTCGGCGACTACGGCGCCGGGGCGGGCAAGGACAAGGTCACCGTCAACCAGGTGAAGAAGTCGGCCGACGCCATCAGCGCCTACGTGATGAGCGAGGGGCTCTGGCACCTCACCCGCACGCTGCCCGAGAACCACGCCATCATGGTGTGCCTGGGCGAGGGGCTCATGCCCAAGGCGGGCGAGGCGCCCGAGATGGGCTCGAACCCCCAGCTCGGCTTCGGCCGCGTCTACGCCCGCCCGGAGGTGGCCCGGACGGTGGACCGGCGCGTGCACCGGCTCCTCAACGAGCCCGGCCACACCTTCGAGCAGTTCTACGGCTGGCTGCGGGACCGGGGCATCACCCTGTGGGGCGCCGCGGTGGACACGCTCGAGAACACCTCCCGGTTCGCCGAGGGGAAGGCCACCGGCCCCATGGCCGTGTTCCACCTCTTCGACTCCCCGCTCACCGTCTCGCGCCCGTACGAGTCGTACATGGGGTGCCTCACCGTGCCGCGCCGCGTGGCGGAGGTGGCGCAGGACCTCTCGGTGCTTCTCGACTACCGCACCCCGCGCCGCAAGGTGGCCGAGGTGATCGACGCGGCCTACCCCGGAATCCGGCGCGAGAACGTGCACGTCTGGACGCTGCGCGGGAAGAGCCGCCTCTCGCGGCTCGGGCCCCTCTGGGAGGAGTGGAAGGCGCTCGGGGTGAACCTGGTCGAGGACGGCTGGAAGGCGCCCTCCGGGCTGGCGGTGTTCACCGACTCGGGGACCTACGCGCCCACCTTCCTGGTGGGGAGCTGGAAGGACGCCTCCGGCGCGCCGCACGTCTTCCTGTGCGACGGCTACGCGGCCAGCGCCGAGGCGATGGCCGCCTCCAGCCTCTCCGAGGTGCTGGCGGTGGACTCCAGCATGGAGATCTTCTCGTCCGAGTTCGAGCTGCCCTGCACCGAGGAGGCCCGGGCGATGCAGCTCGATCCGTCGGCGCCCGACTTCGCGCGCCGGCTGGGCGAGCTGTTCGGCGGGCGGGAGGTGGAGGCGGGCCAGGTGAAGGCCTACGCCGAGGCCATCGCGGAGGCCCGGGCCTCCAACATGCCGCTCGGCCGGCGGGTGCTCAGGGCCGACGACTTCCTGCCCACCAAGGACTGGAGCGTGCTCGCCAGCACGGCCTACATGTGCCCGGACCCGTACACCGGCGCGCCGGGGGTCGAGAAGGTGAGCGAGGGCGTGTACCGCGTCACCTCGATGCTCGCCACGCGGAACGCCTCGAGCCGGATCACCTTCACCTTCCGGCTCATGGAGCCGCTCGAGCGGTCGCGCCTCGTCTTCAGCCCGCTGCTCGTCCGCTTCCTCTCCGGCGTGGACCCGACCAGCCGGCCGGTGAAGGTCTCCGACTCGGGTCGGATCCGCAACGAGCTGCAGACCATGTTCCCCCAGGCGCTCGAGTACGGGGAGGAGGGCAGGATCCGGGTGACCCTGGAAAGGGTGGACGAGAAGGTCCTCCCCCCCGAGAAGCGCAACGTGATCCACCGGGCGCTCGAGTGGTACCGGGCCTACCACCCGGTCTGGTTCTCCTGGCTCGAGGTCGGGTAGGGCCGCTCGATCCGGGCAGGGCCCCGGCGGCCGGTCAGGAGTCGCGCTCGGCGGGAGAGGGGCCCATCTCGCGTGCGGGGACGCCCAGGTGGGCGAGCAGGCGGATGTCGTACCAGCAGATGCCGCGCAGCTCGATCCGCCAGCGTCCGGAGAGGATGTCGGCGGCCAGGCGGGCCAGGGCGACCGGCTCGGAGCGGCGCGACTCGTGCAGGTCGACGGAGACCGCGCTCCCCGGCTCGCTCCGCTCCAGCGCCTCGTGCAGGGCGATGGCGTCCTCCGCCACGAAGACGTCCGCCACGCGAGCCTCGAGAGCCCACCGGGTGACTCGCTCGATCCGTACCGCCACGACGCCGACCTCCTGGGGATCATGCCGCCGGCTCCACCATGGTCGCAATCGGGCGATGGAGGGTTACCGGATGGGGCGACGCGTCATCCAGGCGGGCGGGGCGGCCCTGCGGCGGCGCAGCCGGGCGCGGGCACCGGCCGGGGAGCCCAGATGTGGCGTCCGCGCGCCTCTTTCACCCTTGGCGATGGGGCGGCGCCTATATTCCCCCGGCCTCGACGCTGCGGCGCGTGGGCCCGCACGGCGGGGCGGGGCGCAGGGGCGCCCGATCTTCCTTCCCCGGAGGCATGGCATGAAGAGGTCCATCGCGTTGTGGGCACTGGGTCTACTCGCGGCGCTCCTGCCGCTGGCGGGGTCGACCGCGCCTGCGGCCGGCGTGAAGGTGGGGCTTTCGCTCCCCACCCAGCGCGAGGAGCGCTGGGTGAACGACAAGAAGGTGATGGAGGCGGAGGCGAAGGCGAGGGGGATCGACCTGCGCGTGCAGGTGACCGACAACGAC
>DATIUR010000440.1:0-15282 GCA_035466675.1 Anaeromyxobacteraceae bacterium
CCGCGGCGGAGAGCGCGATCCTGGAGGCGAAGCGGGACCTCGCCATCGAGAACCTCCTCCTGCACGCAGCCAGCGAGGCGAGGGAGTCGCGGCGCGCCCTGGAGGCGAACCTGCCCGGGGAGGCCATCGCCCGCGCGGAGTTCGCCGCCCGCCTGGCCCCCGACTACCCGGACGCCCATCTGGCCGTGGCGCGCGCTCTCCTCTCCCGCTCCCCGCGCGCCTTCGGCCCGATCTTCGGTGCCCTGGAAGCCGCGGCGGGCGCGGCCTGGCGCGATCCCTACACCTCCCGGGCCTTCCTGGCCGACCTGCTCGGCGCGGCGCTGGCCGCCCTCTTCGCGGCCTCCGCGCTCACGCTGGTCCTCCTCTTCGCCCGCTGCGTGCGCCTCTTCCTCCACGACTTTCACCACCTGCCGCTGCTCCGCGGGACCGCGCCCACCCAGAGCGGGTTGCTGGCGCTGGTCCTGCTCGCGCTCCCCGTCGCCTTCGGCCTGGGGCCGGTGATCGGCCTGTCGGCGCTGCTCCTCTCGGCCTGGCTCTACCTCCGCCCGGCCGAGCGGGCGGTCGCGACCCTGGCGATGGCGACCCTGGTGCTCCTGCCCCACGCCGTCGGGAGCGCCGCCCGCCTCACGGCCTGGACGGGAAGCACGGGCGAGGTGGTCCACCTGCTCGAGCACGGGGCGGTCTCCGACGAGGAGGCGGCCGAGGTCGCCGCGCGCCTGTCCGAGACCCCCGCGGCGCCGGCCCTCTACGCCGCCCTGGGCCGGCACGCCAAGCGGCGGGGCGATCTCGACGCGGCGCTTCGCTGGTACCAGGCCGCCGACCCCGACGGGCGGGAGGCCGAGATCCGGGTGAACGTGGGCAACGTGCTCTTCCTGAAGGGTGACGCGGAGGGCGCCAAGGCCGCCTACCTGGCCGCCACCGACCGCGCCGGCGGCGATCGCGGGACGCTGGCCGCCGCCCACTTCAACCTCTCGCGCCTCTACCTGCGGGCCGCCGACGTGGAGCGGAGCGCCGCGGCGCTCGACAAGGCGCAGCAGGTGGACGGTGAGTTCGTGCGCGCCCTGGGTCCCGGCGAGGACGACCTCTCCGCGAACCGCTTCCTGGCCGACCTGCCGGTGCCGGCCTCGAAGATCGCCGCGCTGGCCGCGTCGGACGGAAGCGCGGAGGCGGTGCGCGAGGCCCTGGTGGCGCGGCTCGGCGGCACCCTGCCGCGCGACCTGTGGCCCTGGCTGCCGGGGGGCGTCATCGCCCTGCTGTGGCTGCTCGCCCTGGTGGGCGAGCGGATCGGCCCGTCCCAGCACTGCGAGCGGTGCGGCCGCCCCGCCTGCCGGCGCTGCGACGGCCTGGCCGGATCCCTGTGCGGCCAGTGCGTGAACGTGTTCCACAAGCGGGGCGTGGTGGAGGCGCGGGACCGGCTGCGCAAGGAGGCCCAGGTCCGCCGCCACGAGCGGGGGGAGCGCATCGCCGTCCGCGTCCTGGCCATCCTGGGGGGCGGGGCCGGCCACGTCTTCGACGGAGCGCCCGGGCGCGGATTCGCGCTCATGGCCGGCCTCGCCTTCGCGTGGTTCGGGATCTGGTTCTGGCGGGGCCTGCTGCCCCCGCCGCAGCCGTCGGTCTACGCGCTGGCGGGCAAGCTGGTGGTGGCGGTCCCGCTCGCGATCGGGGTCTATGCGTTCGCCGTCCGGGACGCGTTCCGGCGCACGGGAGGGTAGGGCGGATCGATGGCGCTCCAGGGAACGCTCAAGGACTTCGGGATCGCCGAGATCCTCCAGCTCATCGGGCAGCAGGCGAAGAGCGGCGTCCTCCACCTGCGCGGGCGCGACGAGGAGATCCACATCTCCATGGCGGAGGGGAGCGTGGTGCGCGCCGAGCACGCGGGGCGGCGCGCCAAGGATCGCCTGGGCGGGCTGCTGGTCCGCGCGGAGATCATCACCCAGGAGGAGCTGGACTACGCCCTGGACGTGCAGCGGCGGAGCCTGCGCCGGCTCGGCGACATCCTGGCCGAGCTGGGCTTCTGCACCAAGGAGCAGCTCCGCGAGATGACCTCGCTGCAGACCACCGAGACGATCTACCGGCTCTTCCACTGGAAGAGCGGAACCTACGAGTTCGTCCCGGGCGACGTGGAGTGGGATGCCGAGACCGTCACGCCCCTGCGGGCCGAGTCGGTGCTCATGGAGGGCTTCCGGCAGGTCGACGAGTGGCCCATGGTCCGCAGGCGGATCAGCTCCACGGCCATGACCTTCGAGCGGCTCAAGACGCTGGGCCCGGCCGCGGAGGCGCCGGAGCCGACGGCGGACGTGGACGCCGCCTTCGACGCGCTGGGCAAGCCGGAGGAGTCGAGCGGCGAGTTCGCCAACCTGGGGCCGAACGAGCGGCGGGCGTACGACCTGGCCGCGCCCGGGAGGACGGTGGAGAAGATCGTCGATCTCTCCCGGCTGGGAGAGTTCGAGACCTGCAAGGCGCTGCTCGGCCTGGTGAACCTCGGGTACCTGAAGCCCATCCCGCCGGCCCGCCGCGCCGCCCAGGTGGTGGGCGAGTACGCCCGCGACTGGCAGGGGCGCCTGCGGTCCGCGGTGGGGCGGGTGGGGGCCACCCTCGTCATCGCCGCGGCCCTGGCGGGCCTCGCCGTCTGGGTGGACGAGCGCGGGCTCGCCTTCGGCGAGTCGGCCGGGACGCGCCTGCGGGACAACGGGGCGCAGCGCTTCCTGGCCCGCAACCAGATGGCCCGCCTGCGCAGCGCGCTCGAGATCTACCGGCTGGAGACCGGCGAGTACCCGGAGCACCTCTCGGACCTGGTCGGCGCCGACCTGGCGAGCGCCCGCGACCTGCGCTACCCGTGGTCGGAGGACTACTACTACCGGCGGAGGCCCCACGGGCGGTTCGTGCTCCTGCCCCCGGTGGAGTAGGCTGCCACGCGTGCCGGCGGCCCCGCGTAGCGTCACAGACGGGCCGGAGGGCCGCCCCGAGGAGGAGACTTGGCAGAGAGCGCCGCGGAGCCCCTGAAGACCGCCCGCCTGGAGTTTCCGGACAACGACAGGGTCCGCGCCCTGTGCGGGGCCCACAGCGAGAACTTGAAGCTGGTGGAGAAGCGGCTCGGCGTCCAGCTAGGCCTGCGGGGCGGGCAGATCGTGATCGCGGCCGCCGACGAGGAGCGCGTCCGGCTGGCCGAGGGGCTCCTCCGGGAGATCTACGGGCTGCTCGAGGAGGGCTACCCGCTCTACCTGGAGGACGTCGACCAGGCCACCAAGCTCGCCAGCCAGGGCGTGCCGCTCCGGGAGGTCTTCGGGGACACGGTCTTCGTCTCCTCGCGCCACCGGGTCATCACGCCCAAGGGGCTGGCGCAGAAGCGGTACGTGCAGGCCATCCGCGAGCACGACATCGTCTTCGGCATCGGCCCGGCCGGGACGGGGAAGACCTACCTGGCCATGGCCATGGCGGTCTCGTTCCTGGTCGACCGCCGGGTGAAGCGCATCGTGCTCACCCGCCCGGCGGTGGAGGCCGGGGAGCGCCTCGGGTTCCTCCCCGGGGACATCGCCGAGAAGGTGAACCCCTACCTGCGGCCCCTGCACGACGCGCTGTTCGACATGGTGGACTACGAGAAGGCCTCCGCGCTCATCGAGCGTGGGACCGTGGAGGTGGCGCCGCTCGCCTTCATGCGCGGCCGCACCCTGAACGACGCCCTCGTCATCCTGGACGAGGCCCAGAACACCACCGAGGAGCAGATGAAGATGTTCCTCACCCGCCTCGGCTACGGCTCGAAGGCCGTCGTGACCGGGGACGTGACCCAGGTGGACCTGCCCTCCGGCCGCGGCAGCGGGCTCGTCGAGGTGCAGAAGATCCTGCGCGGGGTCGAGGGGGTGAGCTTCTGCCACTTCAGCGAGGTGGACGTGGTGCGCCACCCGCTGGTGCAGGAGGTGGTCCGCGCCTACGACGCCTACGAGGCGGAGCGGCGGGAGCGGGCCGAGCGCGAGAAGGCCGAGAGGGCCGCCCGGCAGCCGCCGGAGACCTAGAGGGAAGGGTCGCACCGGCGGCTTCGGGCTCCGGGCACCAGGCTACGGACTACAGGCTGCAGGCCACGGGCCACGGCTTGCAGGCCACGCCCGCGGGCTTCCGCCGAAGCCCGCGTCGCTGTCGCAGGGCACGGTAGGCAGGGTGGACACGGGGTGCTCCCGGCTCCCAGCTTGCGCCCGCCCGATCCCGGTGCGACCCTTGCCCCCCGTGTCGTCTCCCCCGACCCCCCAGCCGACCCGGGAGGGGCGCCTGGCGCGGCTGGTGCGGCGCGATGCGGGCGCCCATGCGCTGTCCGCGCTGCTCGTCGCGACGGTGTCGGCGGCGGCCGGCGTGCTGCTCGTGCCCGGCCCCGCCCAGCGGCTCCCCGGACCCGAGTCGCTCGGGATGCCGGCGCCCGCGACCTTCAAGGCGGACCGCGACTACGAGATCGTCGACGAGGAGGCGACCGCCCGCCGCCGCGCCGAGGCGGCGGCCGCGGTCCCGCCCGTCTACCAGGAAGACGCCGGCGCGGCGGAGGACGCCGCGGCCCGGATCCACGCGGCGTTCGCGGCCATGCGGGAGGACGACGGGCGCGGGGGCCGGGGTCCCCTCGCCGACCGGACGGACGCCGAGCGCCGCGACGCCTTCGTCTCTCGCCTCCAGCTCCTGGTGGGGCCGGAGGACTTCGCCGCGCTCCAGGCCGCGCGCTTCTCGATCCCGGCGGAGCGGCACCTCGCCGCGCTGGCCGCGGTGGGCCTCTCCGGCGGGATCGTGGCGGACCGCACGCTGCTGCCCGCGGGGGCGGAGAGCGCCTTCGTGATCCGGTCCTTCCGCGGAGGCGCGCCGCAGGGGGAGCGGCTGGTCCGCCATCGCGAGGAGGTCCGCGATCTCGACGGCGCCCGCGCCGAGGTGGTGCGCGCGGCCGCGGAGCGGCTCTCCCAGGAGCGCCCCGCCCTGCGGGCCGCGCTCGCCCGGCTCGCCGCCGCCGCGGTGCGGCCGACGCTCTTCCACGACCGCGCCGAGACGGAGCGCCGCGCCGCCGAGGGGGCGGCCGCGGTGAAGCCGGCGGTGGTGCTGGTGAAGCGCGGCGAGAAGATCATCGGCGACGGCGAGCGCGTGGAGAAGCGCCACCTGGTGGTGTTCGAGGGCATGCGCGCCCAGCGCCGGGGGGAGCACCTCGCCAGCGTGCGGTTCGGCGGCGGAGCCCTGGTCGGCCTCGTCTCGCTGCTCCTGTGGCTGTGGGCGAAGCGCAACCTCCCGCGGTTCCGCCCGGCCCGCCGCGACGCCCTCCTGCTGGCGGCGCTGCTCGTCGGGACCATCGCCCTCGGCTCCCTCGGCCTGGCCGTGGCCGACGCCCTGCAGGAGCGCTTCCCGGCGCTCCCGCGCGGCGCGCTCCACCGGCTGGTCCCCTTCGCGGCGGGAGCGATCGTCGTCCGGCTCGTGCTCTCGGCGGAGGTGGCCCTGCTCTTCGCGCTGGCGTCCGGCCTCGCGGCCGGCCTCCTGGCGGGGCAGTCCCTCGGCTACGCCCTGCACGCCCTGCTCACCGCCGTGGCCGCGGCCGGCCTGGGCGGGGCGGCCCGCGAGCGCTCCGGCTTCTTCCGGGCCGGCGCCGGCGTGGCCCTGGTGGGGGTGCTGGTGGCGGTCGCCTCGGGGCTGCACGGGGGCCGGGGCGCGTCCGACCTGCTGGCGCAGGGCCTGGCCGCGGCGGTGGGCGGTGCGGTCCTCCTGCCGGTGGTGACCCTCGGCGTCCTGCCGCTGGTGGAGGGCGCCTTCGGCTACGTGACCGACGTGAAGCTGCTCGAGCTGGCCAACCTGAACCACCCGGCCCTGAAGGAGCTGATCGTCCAGGCGCCGGGGACCTACCACCACTCGATCCTGATGGGATCGATGGCGGAGGCGGCCGCCCAGGCCATCGGGGCGAACCCGCTCCTCGCCAGGGTGTGCGCCTACTACCACGACATCGGGAAGATCCGGAACCCGCACTTCTACGCGGAGAACCAGCGCGGCGGGAACCCGCACGACGCCATCGCCGCCGCGACGAGCGCGCTCGTCATCAAGCGCCACGTCACCGACGGCCTGGAGATGGCCCGCGCCTGGCGCCTGCCCGAGGTGGTGGCCGAAGTCATCCCCCAGCACCACGGGACCCGGCTGGTCGGCTACTTCTGGGCGAAGGCGCAGCGCTCCCCCGGGGAGGATCCCCCGCGCCTGCCGCCCCCGGACGAGTCGGCCTTCCGGTACGAGGGGCCCAAGCCCCGGAGCCGCGAGGCGGCCCTGGTCATGATCGCCGACGCCTGCGAGGCGTCCGCCCGGGCGCTCGACGCCCCCGGCGCCGATGCCCTGCGCGCGCTGGTGGAGCGCCGGCTGAACGAGATCCTCGAGGAAGGGCAGCTCGACGAGTGCGAGCTCACCCTCAAGGAGCTGAGCGCGATCTCGGCGGCCATGGCGCGCGCCCTGGAGGCCATCTACCACACCCGACCCGACTACCCGGCGCGCCGGCCGGAACATCGCCCGCCGGTGCACCTCGTGGCGAAGGGGCCGTGACCGTCCTCGCCTCCTCCTCCCACCCTCGCGGGGCCGCGGCGGCCCGGCGCCTGGCCGCCCGGGCTCGCGCCTGGCTCGCGGCGCTCGGCCGCCCGGACGATGAGCTGTCGGTGCTGGTGGCGGGCGACCGGGCCATCCGAGCGCTCAACCGGCGCTGGCGCGGGATCGACCGGGCCACCGACGTGCTCTCCTTCCCGCTCTCGGATCCTCCGGGGAGTGGGCCGATCCTGGGCGACGTGGTAGTGTCGCTCGACACGGCGGCCCGACGTGCCCGCGCCGAGGGCCGACCGGTGGGATCGGAGCTCGACCGGTACCTCGCACACGGGCTCCTCCACCTGCTCGGCTACGATCACGAGAGGCCGGAGGATGCGAGGGTGATGGCCATGAAGGAGGCGGAGCTGGCGCGGCGCGAAGGGCTCGTGGACGCGGCGCTCCGCCGGGGACCCGACAGAGACGCGGCATGGACCCGTTCGCGGACATCGACCTCGACTCGGAGTCGGTCTGGCTCGACGGGGCGTGGTACACGCGCGAGGACCTCGCGCGGCGCATCAAGGAGATGATCGAGTCCCGGGACTTCCGCGTCTCGCGACCGAGCCAGGCGCTCGAGCGGCTGGAGGCGGCGCTCGCCCAGGCGCGGGTGGTCACCGTGCGCATGCCGGTCGCCCTGGCCGACTCCGTCACCGCCGCCGCCACGCGGCTGGGCCGGCCGGTGGGCCATCTGGTGCGCGAGGCGGTCGCCTACTACCTGGCCGCGGCCGCCGCCTACGGCTCGCAGGGAGCCGGGCAGGCGGAGGCCGACCCGCCCTCGGTGGACGTGGACGTGGACGACCGGGCCGAGATCCCCTTCAAGAAGGCACGCTGAGCGCCGCCGCTCTTCCGACCTCCGACCATGAAGCGGGCGCTGCCTTTCCTCGCCGCACTCGGCTCAGGGGCCCTGATGGCCCTGTCGCTGCCGCTGGTGGTCCAGCCGCTCTCGCTCCGCGAGATCGACCCGGCCGGCCGGCTCGAGGCGCTGGCCTGGCTCGGGCTCCTGCCGGCGCTGTGGGCGCTCGAGCGGGCCGGGCGGGCCCGGACCGCCTTCGCCCTCGGCCTCTCGGCCGGGCTCGCCTACTTCTTCGCGGCCATCCACTGGGTGAGCCACGCCATGACCGCCTTCGGCGGTCTCTCCCTGGGCGTGTCGCTGCTCGCCCTCTCCCTGCTCGTCCTCTACATGGCCGTCCACTGGGCGGCGGCCTTCGCGGTCTCGTGGAAGATCCGGAGCGCCCTGGGCTGGCCCCTCTGGCGCCACCTGCCCGCCGTCTGGGTGGCCTTCGAGCTCTCGCGCAACTACCTGCTCACCGGCTTCCCCTGGGCGAACCTGGGCTACACGCAGGTCCGCACGCTCCCGGTGGCGCAGCTCGCCGCCCTGACCGGCGTCTACGGCATCGCGGCCCTGGTCGTGCTGGTGAACGCGGTCCTGCTCGAGCTCCTCCGGGCGCTGGCCGCACGCCGCCCCATCCCATGGCGCCCCGTGGCCGGGACGGCCGCGCTCCTCGCGGCGGTGGTCGTCCACGGGCTCGTGCACCTGGCCTCGGTCCGGCGGGAGATGGCGGGGGCGCCGGTCCTGCGGGTCGGCGTGGTGCAGCCGAACGTCAACCAGGCGGTGAAGAACGAGGCCGCCCGCCGGGCGGACTACGTCCTCTCCCGCCTGGTGCCGCCCACGCTCGAGGCCGACCGGGCCGGGGTGGACCTGGTGGCCTGGCCCGAGGCCGCCTACCCGGGCTACGTGCCCCCCGGGATCGCCAGCTTCGCGCCGGTGCTTCCCCGGCTGGAGCGGGCCCACCTGCTCCTCGGGACGGCCACGGTGGAGTGGACCCGGGGCCTCGACGGCCGCCGGATGCCGCGCGTGGCCAACTCCCACTTCCTGCTCTCGCCCGACCTGGCGGTCCTGGGCAAGTACACGAAGCACCACCTCGTGCCCTTCGGGGAGTACGTGCCGCTGCCGAGGGTCCTCCGGGCGCTCGGCCTGGGCCAGGTCGTCCCCGCGCTCGCGCCGGTGGACGCGGGCCGGGATCTGGCCGTCCTCTCCACCGGCGGACCCGACCCGGTCCGGATCGCGCCGATGATCTGCTACGACGCCATCTTCCCGGAGATCAACGTCGCCTTCGCCCGGCAGGGCCCCGACGTCCTGGTGAATCCCACCAACGACGCCTGGTACGGCTACTCGTCCGGCCCCTACCAGTTCCTGGCCATCGTGCGGATGCGCGCCATCGAGGCGAGGCGGGCGG
Source organism: Anaeromyxobacteraceae bacterium (assembly GCA_035466675.1). Classification (GTDB taxonomy): domain Bacteria; phylum Myxococcota; class Myxococcia; order Myxococcales; family Anaeromyxobacteraceae; genus Anaeromyxobacter. The sequence continues at coordinate 8,799 of DATIUR010000440.1, forward strand.
TGATCCGGCCCGCCTACGCCGGCGTCTCCGCGCTCATCCTGCCCACCGGCGAGGTGGCCCCGGGGGCCGTCGAGGTCGGCCCGGTCGATCCCGATCTGGCGCCCGATCCGGAGGAGCCGGCGCGGCTGCTCCTGGGGTCGGTGCCGCGCTTGCGCCGATCGACCGTCTACGCTACGGTCGGCGACCTCTTCGCGTACCTGTGCGCGGCCGCGGCCGCCGCCGGGCTCGCCACGGCGTGGCGGGCGGGGCGGGCGGCGGGGGGGACCGGGGCGCGCTAGGGCGCGCCCGGAGGCGAGAGCACGATGCCTGCACCGACCGCCGAGCTGCTCGAGGACCTGTCGCGCCGGCTGGAGGCGCTCCGGGGGTCCCTTTGACGTGGACGGGAAGCGCGCGCGCGCCGCGGAGATCGCGCGCCTCTCCGAGGACCCGGGCTTCTGGGCGGACAACGCCCGGGCCCAGGCGCTCCTGAAGGAGAAGTCGCAGCTCGAGGCCGCGGCGGGCGCCTGGGAGCGGGTCCGGCGCTCCCTGGAGGACGCGCAGGCCCTGCACGAGCTGGCCGAGGAGGCGCGGGACGAGGCGGCCCGCGCCGAGGCCGCCTCCGGGGCCCAGGCGGTGGCGAGCGAGGTCGAGGCCCTCGAGTTCCAGCGGATGCTCTCCGGTGCGCACGACCGGGCCGGCGCCATCGTGGAGGTGAAGAGCGGCGCCGGCGGAACCGAGGCCATGGACTGGGCCGCCATGCTCTACCGGATGTACACCCGCTACGCCGAGCGGAAGGGGTGGTCGGTCGAGCCCGCCGACCTGACCGCCGGCGACGAGGCGGGCATCTCCTCGGCCTCCTTCATCGCCCGGGGGGAGTTCGCCTACGGCTTCCTCAAGGCCGAGAAGGGCGTCCACCGCCTGGTCCGGATCAGCCCCTTCGACGCCGCCGCCCGCCGCCAGACCAGCTTCGCGGCGGTGGACGTGACGCCCGAGGTCGAGGACGACATCGTCATCGACGTGAAGGAGGCGGACGTGCGGGTCGACACCTACCGCTCCTCCGGGGCGGGCGGCCAGAAGGTGAACAAGACCGACTCGGCGGTGCGCCTCACCCACCTGCCCACCGGGATCGTGGTGGCGGTCCAGAACGAGCGGAGCCAGCAGAAGAACCGGAACGTGGCCTGGAAGATCCTTCGGGCGAAGCTGTACGAGCACGAGGAGAAGAAGCGGGACGCCGCTCGCGAGGCGCAGGAGGCGCAGAAGAAGGACATCGACTTCGGCTCGCAGATCCGCAGCTACGTCCTCCATCCCTACCGGATGGTGAAGGACCTGCGCACCGGGGCCGAGACGGGGCGCGTGGACGACGTGCTCGACGGGGACCTCGACCAGTTCGTCTTCCCCTACCTGCTGGGCGTGCGGCGGACGGACCGGGCGGTCGAGGAGTGACCTACTGCGGCACGTGCAGGATGGGCTGCCGCGCCTGCATGAACCGCTCGATGGCCTCGATGGCCCAGCCGGGCACGCCGCTGAGGCGCACGCCGCACCCGGAGGGCTGGCGGCCGGTGATGGCGCTCTTCTCGCGGACGAAGGAGACCTCCCCCTCCACGTCCACCTTCCGTCCGTCGGCGAGGCCGAGCCGCACCTGGACCCGCGTCCCGACCGGCGGGGGGAGGGCGGTGGCGATGAAGACGCCGCCGGAGTCGATCCGCCGGGTGGGCCCGACGTAGAAGTTGTGCTCGGAGACGAGGCTCACGCTCACCTCGACGCGCGCCGGGACCGGGCGCGCCTTGGGCTCGTCCACCAGCTCCTCGTCGATGAGGGCGAGCAGGTCCGCGCTGGGGGCGCTGCGCGGGCGGGGAGGGGGAAGGCCGCGCTCGTCCATCGCGGCCGGGTGCGCCGGCCGGGGCGAGACGCCGGGGGGCGGGGGCGGGGCGATGACCGACGGTGTCGGGCCCCGCTCCACCACCACCACGGGCCTCGAGAGGACCTCCGCGCGGGCGAGCGCCTTCTCGGCCCCCGCCACCACCGCCAGCGGCTCGACGATCTCCCGCGCCGGGGCCACCATCACCACCCGCACGCCCATCTTGGCGGCGTTGGCGGCCGTGGTGAGCGCGGTCCCCCAGGTCCCGTCGGGCGCGGCGGGCAGGAGCAGCACCACCACGTGCGGGGCGACGGCGCGCACGATCGCGTCCAGCCCCTCCGGTCCGGGCAGGCAGATCACCGCGTGACCGGCCCGGTCGAGGTGCAGGTGCAGGGCGATCGAGACGTCGGCGTCGGAGCCCACCACCAGGACGCGCGACGCCCCCGGGGCGCCGGCAGGGCTCAAGCGGAGCGGCCTCCCGTCTCCATCATGATGCGCCGCTCGAGGTCGGCGCGGTTCGTGGCGTTGGCGAGAGCGGCGTCGAGGGAGATGTGCTTCGACTCGTGCAGCTTGTACAGGTACTGGTCGAAGCTGTGCATCCCCAGGTCGGCGCCGGCGGTCTCCATGTAGGTCTTGAGCTCGGGGAACTTGGACTCCCGCACCATCTCCCGCACGGTGCTGGTGGCCAGCAGGGCCTCCACCGCCGGGATGAGGCCGGTGGCGTCCGCGCGCATCAGCAGCCGGAGCGCCAGGATCGCCTGGAGGTTGTCCGCCAGGCGGGCCCGGACGGTCTCCTGCTCGTCGGAGGGGAAGAGGCCGACGAGCCGTCCGATGGCGCGCGGCACGTCGGGCGTGTGCAGCGAGGTGATGACGAGGTGCCCCGTCTCGGCGGCCTTGAGCACGATGTCGGCGGCCTCCCGGTCGCGCAGCTCGCCCACCATGATGATGTCCGGGTCCTGGCGGAGCGCGGCGCGGAGCGCGTCGGTGTAGCTGGCCGTGTCCGAGCCGACCTCGCGCTGGATGACGAGCCCCTTGCCGCCCGGGAAGATGAACTCGATGGGGTCCTCCACCGTCACCACGTGGACGCGCTCCTGCTGGATGATGTGGTTGATGATGGCGGCGATGGTGGTGGACTTGCCGTTGCCGGTGGCTCCCGTCACCGCCACCAGCCCCCGCCTCGCCTCCGCGATGGTCTGGATCACCGGCGGCAGGTGAAGCGTGTCGAAGTCGGGGATCTGGAAGGGGATGGTGCGCATCACCGCGCCCCAGCTCCCCCGTTGCTTGAAGATCGAGGCCCGGAACCGGGACACGCCGGCGAGCGAGTAGCTCCGGTCGACCTCGCGGAAGTCGAGCGGGGTGAAGCCCGATCCCGGCGCCTGGAGGACGAAGTTGGCGATCGCCTCGGTGTCGGCGTGCGAGAGCGGCGGGTACTTGGCCGCGAGCAGCTCGCCGAAGACGCGGTAGGTGGGCGGGTAGCCGACCTCGAAGTGGACGTCGCTCGCCTGCCGCTTCACCGCCAGCTGCAGGAACGAGTGGAACATCTCCTCGCTGAGAGGACCTTGGCCTTCCATGGACGGGAAGTCTACCGCGGAGGGAGGGGGGCGGCCAGCCGGGGGCCGCCGGGGGCGTTTCCGCCGCGCCGCCGGAAGGTTGACGGGAGCGGTGGATGGACTATGAGTCAGTGGGCATGGCGGAGCTCGACGTGAGCGAGGCGGTGGCGTGGCTCGAGGCGGTGGGCCTCATCCGCCGCACCGGCGAGATCGCCCACGGCATGCCGGTCTTCGTCCCGGTGCTCCTGTCGCCCGAGGACCGCGCCGAGGTGTACGCCAAGCTCGCCCGGCGGCTCCGCCAGCGCGGGGCGGGCGGGCCCGGGGACGCCGGCCCGCAGCGGCCGGACCTGCCGCCCCACCGGTCGTAGCCGGCGGGCGCTACCCGGCCGCCTCGAGGACGTGCCGCACGAACTCGTCCTCCGGAACGGCGCCCACGAACTCGACCGAGTCGTTCACGACGGTCTTGGGCACGCCCATCACCTGGTAGCGGGCGGCCAGATCGGGGAACTCCTGGGCCTCGATCGCGTCGGCGGTGACGTGTGCGTTCTCCACCGCAATGGCATGGGCCAGACCGGCCGCCATGGGGCAGTACGGTCAGGTGGGGGTGAAGAACACCTTGATGTGCACGGGCCGGGTGATCCGCGCGAGCGCCTCGCGCGAGGCGGCGGAGAGGTCGTGGGTCTCGCCGCGCGAAACGTCCATCATGGCCTTCACCAGGTTGGGGAACTCGTGCCCGGCGGGCGCCCCCACGAACCGCACCCTGCCCTTGGCCGCTCCGGTGAGGACGGTGATGGGGCCTCCCTCGCCGGCCTCGAGGCCCAGGGCGGCCCGCTGCTCCGCGGAGGGAAGCTCCACGTACTCCAGGGAGAGCTTCGGGGAGAGCGCCACCACCTCCTCGAGGAGCTGCCGGATCTGCGGGGTCAGGTCGCGCGCCGGCGGCGAGAGCGCGCTCGGGCCCACCAGCGTGACCTTCACGCCGCCGGTCATGTGCTCGGCCAGCTCCTTGCGGATCGCCTCCGCGTCTTCCTTGCCGATGAGCGCCATCGAGGCCTCCCTTGCCGCGCAGCGTACCCGCGCAGCGTACCCGGGGGCGGGCGGGAGCGCACGCCCGGACCGCCGTTTCGATCCGGTCGGTGCGTCCGGGCGCCCCCGGAAAAGCGAGGGGCCGCCTGGCGGCGGCCCCTCGAGCTTTCGCCACGTGGGCGCCTACGGGGTCATCACCGACGTGCCCCTCGCGGGGCGACGACGGGGGGAGGAGTCGAGCTTCCGGCCTCGTCTCGACTTGGACGTGAATGGAGGCGGGCCCCGGTAGCGAGCTTTGAAGAGGGGAGGTGCATTTCGTTCACGGGGTCCTTGGCCGGCCTCCGGCGGGACTCGACGTGAGGTACTTCAAGCGCCGTGCCGCGCGCGCACCGGGTCGGATCGCCCCGATTCCGAAGGCTTGCATCCGCGGTCCGCAGCCCGCGTGGCCCAAAATGGGAAGTGCGGAAAGCGTCAGGGGTCCCGAAGGACCCGGTTCGGAGCGCCCGGAAACGTCGACCCGAGGCCCGATAAGGTCTATTGCTCTCGGCATGTTCGCCTCCGTGGAGGACGCCTCGGCCCGCATCGAGGGGACGGGCTACCTGCCGTCGCGCGAGATCGCGACCACCGTGTTCCTCTCGGACCGGCTCGAGAAGCCCATCCTGGCGGAGGGGCCCGCCGGTGCGGGGAAGACCGAGCTGGCCCGCGCCTATGCCGCCGCCTCGGGGCGCGAGCTGGTCCGCCTGCAGTGCTACGAGGGGCTCGACGAGTCGAAGGCGCTCTACGAGTGGGAGTACGCGAAGCAGCTCCTCTACACGCAGATCCTCCGGGACCGGATCGGCGGGGCGATCGGCGAGGCGGGGAGCCTGGCCGAGGCGGCCGACCGCATCGCCGGCGAGGGGAACGTCTTCTTCAGCGAGCGGTTCCTGCTCCCCCGCCCCATCCTGCGCGCCATCACGAGCGAGAGGCCCTCCCTGCTGCTGGTGGACGAGGTGGACAAGGCGGACCCCGAGTTCGAGGCCTTCCTCCTCGAGGTGCTCTCGGACTGGGCGGTGACGGTGCCGGAGATCGGGACGCTCCGGGCCCGCCACGTGCCGCGCGTGGTCCTCACCTCCAACGCCTCCCGCGAGCTCTCCGACGCGCTCAAGCGGCGCTGCCTCCACCTGCACATCGACTTCCCCGCGCCGGAGCGCGAGCTCGCCATCGTCCGCTCGCGGGCTCCGGAGGTCTCCGAGGCCCTGGCCCGGCAGGTGGTGGCCGCCGTCCAGAAGCTGCGCGGGCTCGAGCTCTCGAAGCCGCCCTCCGTGGCCGAGACGCTCGACTGGGTCCGCGCCCTGGCGGTGCTGAACGCCACCTCGCTCGATCCGTCCCTGCTCGACCAGACCCTGAACGTGGTGCTGAAGCAGGAGGCCGACGTGCGGCGGGCGCGCGAGCGGGCGGCCGATCTCGCGGGCGCGCGCTAGCAGCGCGGACCCCGCCTGGATGGGCGCCGGCCCCGGCGATACACTCCCGCCCGGGCGGAATCCCCCTCGAGCCCACATGGACTCCAAGCGCGTCCTCATCGTCGAGCCGGACCACTCGTTCGCGCTCTCCCTCGCCACCCTGTTCCGGGAGCTGGACTGCACCACCGCGGTGGCGGCCAGCGCGGCCGAGGCCGAGATGGAGATCGCGAGCCGGCGGCCGGACCTGGCCGTGGTGCGCGCCGAGCTGCCCGATCTCTCCGGCTTCACGCTGTGCGCCCGGCTGCGGCACGACCGCACCACCGCGCGGCTGCCCCTCGTCCTCTACTCCTCCGACACGCCGCCCGAGGCGCTCGCCGAGCACGCCCGCACTCCCTGGGCCGCCAACGGCTACCTGGCCATGCCGCTCGACACCACCGCCCTCTCGAAGCTGGCCGGCCGCCTGCTCGCCGCCGCCGAGGTGGTGGAGAGCGCCGACGACGCGGTGGTCGAGGAGATCGAGCCCGCGGAGGCGCCGCCCGCGCCGGGCGAGGAAGCCCCGCCGGCGCCGGCCCCCGACGCCGCCGCGCCCGAGGCGTCGCCGCCCGCCGCGACGGCGCGCCCGGAGGAGCCTCCGC
>DATIUR010000441.1:0-11418 GCA_035466675.1 Anaeromyxobacteraceae bacterium
CTGCTCGTCGGCCCGTTCTTCATCGAGCGGCTGCGCGAGATCCAGTACGGCGCGTCGAACGTCCGCGAGGACGTTCCGGAGGGCCACCAGCGCAAGGCGGGCACGCCCTCGATGGGCGGGATCCTGCTCCTGGTCTGCGTCACCGTGGCCACCCTCCTCTTCGGCGACGTCAGGAGCCGCCTGGTCTGGACGGCGCTGCTCGTCACCCTGGGCTACGGCGCCATCGGCTTCGCCGACGACTGGCTCAAGATCTCGAAGCGGAACTCGAAGGGCCTGGCCGGCAAGAAGAAGCTCGTCCTCCAGGTCCTGGTCCTCCTGGCCGTCTACTACGGCGTCCTCACCAACTGGGACTTCCACGTCGAGCCCCGCTTCCCCTGGATCTTCGTGGGCAGCTACCTCGACACGCACCTCACCCTGCCCTTCGTCCCCACCCGCCTGTTCCGGCCGGACCTGGGCTGGCTCTACCTCCCCTTCATGGTCCTGGTGGTGGTGGGGACCTCGCACGCGGTGAACCTCACCGACGGCCTGGACGGTCTCGCCATCGGGCCCACCATCGTCTCGGCCATGACCTTCCTCGCCCTCTCCTACGTGGCGGGCGCGACCATCGCCGGCTTCAGCCTGGCGGAGTACCTCCGCATCACCTTCATCCCCGGCGCCGAGGAGCTGGGGGTGTTCTGCTCGGCCATCTTCGGGGCCGGGATCGCCTTCCTCTGGTACAACACCTACCCGGCCTCGGTCTTCATGGGCGACGTCGGCTCGCTCGCCCTGGGCGGCGGGCTCGGCACCCTGGCGGTGCTCACCAAGAACGAGGTGGCGAGCGCCATCCTCCACGGCGTCTTCCTGGCCGAGACGGTGAGCGTCATCCTGCAGGTCTGGTCGTTCCGCACCACCGGCAAGCGCATCTTCCGGATGGCCCCCATCCACCACCACTTCGAGCTCAAGGGCTGGGCCGAGCCCAAGATCATCGTCCGCTTCTGGATCCTCTCCATCATGCTGGCCCTGGTGGCGCTCATGTCGCTCAAGCTCAGGTGACGCCCGTGTCTCCCCCCCGGCTCGGCGGAAGGCGGGTGGTGGTGGTGGGCCTCGCCCGGAGCGGCGTGGCCGCGGCGCGCCTGCTCTCCCGGGAGGGCGCGCGGGTCACCGTCACCGACCGGCGCCCCGAGGCGGAGCTGGGGCCGCAGCTGGAGGCGCTGGCCGGGCTCGACGTCCGGCGCGCGCTCGGGGGGCACGGCCGGGCCGGCCTCGACACCGCCGACCTGGTGGTCGTCTCCCCCGGGGTGCCCATGTCCATCCCGGAGATCCAGGAGGCGCGGCGCCGCGGGGTGCCCATCTGGGCGGAGGTGGAGCTGGGGGCGCGCTTCCTGGGGAAGACCCCGGTGGTGGCCGTCACCGGCACGAACGGGAAGAGCACCACCACCGCCCTCTGCGGGGCCCTCTTCGCCGCCGACCGCCCCACCTTCACCGGGGGAAACCTGGGGACGCCGCTCTGCGACCACGTGCTCTCCGGCGAGCGGGCGGAGGCGGCGGTGCTCGAGCTCTCCTCCTTCCAGATCGAGGGCCTGCTCTCGCTCCGCCCGCGGGTGGCCGCCGTGCTGAACGTCACCCCCGACCACCTCGACCGCTACCGGGACGTGGAGGAGTACGCGGCCGCCAAGGCGCGCCTCTTCGCGCTGCAGGGTCCGGGCGACGCGGCCGTGGCCAACGCCCGCGACGATCGGGCCCTGGCCATGGCCTCCGCCTCCCGCGCTGCGCTCCACACCTTCGGGTTCGGCCCGCCCGCGCCGCGGGCCGCGCGCGACCCGGGCGGCGAGCCCTCCGGGGACGGCGCGACCGAGATCTGGGTCCGGCTGGACGGGGGAGGCGCGCCCGAGCGGCACCGCCTGCGGAACCGGGCCCTGCGCGGGCGGCACAACCGGGAGAACGCCATGGCCGCGGTGCTGTGCGCCCGCCTGCTGGGCGTGCCGGGGGAGGCGGTCCAGCGCGGCCTCGACGGGTTTCCCGGGCTCCCGCACCGGCTCGAGCTCGTCTCCGAGCGGGGCGGCGTCGAATGGGTCAACGACTCCAAGGCCACCAACGTCGACTCGACCCAGGTCGGCCTCTCCGCCTTCCCGGCCGGCGCGCCGCGCGTGGTCCTCATCATGGGAGGGCGCGGCAAGGGCGCCCCCTACGCCCCGCTGCGGCCGCTCTTCGCGGGACGGGTGAAGGCCCTCATCACCCTGGGTGAGGACGCGCCCGCCGTGGAGCGGGAGCTGGGCGACCTCGTCCCCACCGAGGGGTGCGGCGACCTCGCCGGGGCGGTGAGGCGGGCCGCCTCGCTGGCGGGGCCGGGCGACGTGGTTCTCCTCTCCCCGGCCTGCGCGAGCTACGATCAGTTCCGGAGCTACGAGGAGCGGGGCGCCGCCTTCCGGCGCCTCGTCCAGGAGCTGGCATGAGCCGACGCGACGGCACCCCCCACGCCCTCCCCGCCTTCGACGGGCTCCTGCTCGGCGCCGTCCTGGGCCTGACCGCGCTCGGGGCGGTGATGGTCTACTCGGCCAGCGCGGTGGTGGCGGCCGAGCGCCTGGGGAACCAGTTCCACTTCCTCACCCGGCAGCTCCTGGCCGCCGGCCTCGGGATCGCCCTCCTCTTCGCAGCCCTCCGGCTGGGAACCCAGCGGATCGCCCTGCTCGCCTACCCGCTGCTCGCGGCCACCGTGGTCCTGATGGTGCTCGTCTCCATCCCCGGCCTGGGCCGCCAGGCCGGCGGGGCCCAGCGCTGGCTCGACCTGGGCTTCTTCCGCTTCCAGCCCTCCGAGGCGGCCAAGGTGGTCCTGATCCTCTACCTGGCGCGCTCGCTCGCCCGCAAGCGCGACAAGGTCCGGATGTTCTCCATCGGCGTCCTGCCCCACCTGCTCGTCACCGGCCTGTTGGTCGTGCTCTGCCTGGCCCAGCGGGACCTCGGCTCGGGGGTGATCCTCTTCCTCGTCCTCTTCGCCATGCTGTTCGCGGCGGGCGCCAAGGTCTCCATCCTGGTGGCGGCGGTGATCGGCGCGCTGCCCGTGGCCTGGCACGTGGTGAAGACGACGCCGTGGCGCTACGCGCGGATCCTGGCCTGGCTCGACCCGGAGGCGCACCGCCACGGGGTCGGCTACCAGCTCTGGGAGTCGCTGGTGGGGAGCGCCAGCGGCGGGTGGCTCGGGCAGGGGCTGGGCGAGGGCAAGGGGAAGCTCTTCTACCTCCCGGCCGCGCCCACCGACTTCATCGCCGCGGTGATCGCCGAGGAGACGGGCCTGGCGGGCGTGCTGCTCCTCCTCTCCCTCTACGCCGTGGTGGTCTGGCGCGGAATGCGCGCCGCCCTCAACGCCTCCGACGCCTTCGGCTGCTATGCGGCCGTGGGCATCACCACCCTGGTGGGCGCGCAGGCGGTGGTGAACCTGGCCGTCGTCTTCGGCCTGCTCCCCACCAAGGGGCTCACCCTGCCCTTCGTCTCCTACGGCGGCTCCTCCCTGCTCACGCTGCTCGCGGCCGCCGGGGTGCTGCTCTCGGTGAGCGGCGATCGCGGCGGCTTCCTGCGCCGCGGCGTGCAGGCGGTCCGGGTCGCGCCGCCCGACGCGGCGGAGGTGGCCCCGTGAGGATGCTCGTCGCCGGCGGCGGGACGGGAGGCCACGTCTTCCCCGGCATCGCCCTGGCGGAGGAGGTGGTGGGGCGCCATCCCGGGAACGACGTGGTCTTCGTCGGCACCGCCCGCGGGCTCGAGGCGACCGTGGTTCCCCAGGCGGGCTTCCCCATCGAGCTCATCGAGGTGAAGGGGCTGAAGGGGAAGGGGATCCTGGCCGCGCTCCTGAACCTGCTGCTCCTCCCGCGGGCGTTCTTCCAGTCCTGGCGCATCCTGCGGCGCTGGCGCCCGGACGTGGTGGTGGGGGTGGGCGGCTACGCGAGCGGCCCGCTGGTGCTCACCGCCTGGCTCATGCACGTCCCCACCGCCGTCCAGGAGCAGAACGCCGTGGCCGGCTTCACGAACCGCGTCCTGGGCCGGTTCGCGCAGGCCGCCTTCACGGCCTTCCCCGAGGCGGCGCGCCACTTCGCCGCGCGCAAGGTGTACCAGCTCGGAAACCCCATCCGCCGCACGCTCATGGAGAACTTCATGCGGCCGGAGACCCCGCACGACAAGCCGAAGGTGCTGGTCTTCGGCGGATCGCAGGGGGCCCACGCCCTGAACATGCGCGTGATCGAGGCGCTGCCGCACCTGGCCGACCTGCGCGACCGCATCCGCTTCACCCACCAGACCGGCGCGCGCGACCGCGAGCAGGTCGAGCGGGGCTACCGGGCGGTGGGGTTCGAGCCGGACGTGCGCGAGTTCATCACCGACATGAGCGCCGCCTACGCCGAGACCGACCTGGTGGTCTGCCGCGCGGGCGCCACCACCCTGGCCGAGCTGACCGTCTGCCGCCGCCCGGCCATCCTCGTCCCGTTCCCGGCCGCCGCGGACAACCACCAGGTCCGCAACGCCCGGAGCCTGGTGGACGCCGGGGCCGCGGTGATGATCGAGGAGCGGGACCTGACCGGCGAGTTCCTGGCGTCGGAGATCCGCGCCATCCTCTCCTCCACCGAGCGGCGGGAGCGCATGAAGCGCGCCGCCGGACGGCTGGGCAGCCCCCAGGCGGCCCAGGAGATCGCCGACGTCCTCTCCGACCTCGTCCGCCGGCGCTGGGGATCCCCTCTCGGCCAGCTCCGCGGCCCGAGCTTCCAGCCCGTCCGCCCGCGCGGCGAGGCCCCCGAGACCCGCACCCCATGACCCTCTTCCGCTCCCGGCAACCGCGCATCCACTTCGTCGGCATCGGCGGCATCGGCATGAGCGGCATCGCCGAGGTGCTGCTCAACCTCGGGTATTCCGTCTCCGGCTCGGACCTCAAGGAGACCGACGTCACCCGGCGCCTCGCCGGGCTGGGCGGCCGGATCGCCCGCGGCCACGCCCCCGTCCACGTGGCCGACGCCGACGTGGTGGTGATCTCCTCCGCCGTTCGCCGCGACAACCCCGAGGTGATCGAGGCGCGCGCCCGCAAGATCCCGGTGATCCCGCGGGCCGAGATGCTGGCCGAGCTGATGCGGCTCAAGTACGGCATCGCGGTGGCGGGATCCCACGGGAAGACCACCACCACCTCGATGGCGGCGCACCTCCTGGCGCACGCCGGCCTGGATCCCACCGCGGTGGTGGGCGGCAAGGTGAACGCCTTCGGGTCGAACGCCAAGCTGGGCAAGGGGGAGTACATGGTGGTGGAGGCCGACGAGTCCGACGGCTCCTTCCTCCGCATCCCCCCCACCATCGCCATCGTCACCAACATCGACCCCGAGCACCTCGACCACTGGAAGACCGGCGAGGCGCTCCGGCGCGGGTTCCTGGAGTTCGTGAACCGGGTGCCCTTCTACGGGATGGCCATCCTGTGCCTCGACCACCCCACCGTGCAGTCGCTCCTCCCCGAGGTGGAGAGCCGTCACGTCACCTACGGCGAGAGCCACCAGGCCGACTACCGGGCCGACCGCATCGAGGTCTCCGGCCACTCGGTCCGCTTCGACGCGTTCCGGCGCGACCAGACCCTGGGGCGGTTCGAGGTGCGGATGGTGGGGCGCCACAACGCCCTCAACGCGCTGGCGGTGGTGGCCCTGGCCGACGAGCTGGGCATCCCGCCCGACGTGGCCCGCGCCGCGCTGGCCGCCTTCCAGGGCGTGCAGCGGCGCTTCACCGTGCGGGGCGAGGCCGCCGGCGTGACGGTGGTGGACGACTACGGCCACCACCCCGAGGAGGTGAAGGTGACCCTGCGCGGCGCGCGCGAGGCCTTCCACCGGCGCGTGGTGTGCCTGTTCCAGCCGCACCGGTACACCCGGACGCGCGACCTCCTGGCCGACTTCGCCACCGCCTTCAACGACGCCGACGTGCTCCTGCTCACCGACGTCTACGCGGCGGGCGAGGATCCCATCCCGGGCGCGACCGCGGAGGCGCTGGCCGAGGCCGTCCGCTCCTGCGGCCATCGCGACGTGACCCTGGTCCCGCGCGCGGAGCTGGCCCGCGTTGCCCGCGAGCGGATCCGCGAGGGAGACATCGTCCTCACCCTGGGCGCCGGGGACGTGACGCAGGTCGGGCCGGAGCTCCTCGGGCTCCTCGGACGATGAGGGGGAGCGGCGCCGACCGCATGGCCGACTGGCGCGCCGAGATCGAGTCGACCGTCCGGGGGGAGATCCTCCGGGACGCTCCCCTGGCCGGCCGGACCGCCGTCCGCGTGGGCGGACCGGCCGACCTCCTGGTCCGCCCCGCCGATCCCGACGCGCTCGCCGCGCTCCTGCGCGACGTCCGGCGCCTGGGCGTCCCGCTGACCGTCCTGGGAGGCGGGGCCAACGTGCTCGTCGCGGACCGCGGGGTGCGCGGGGTGGTCCTGAAGCTGCCGCAGGATCTCGCCCCGGAGCTGGAGTCGGGCGAGACCCTCACGCTCAACGCCGGGGCGCCCAACCCGCGCCTGCCCGCGCGCGCCCACGCCCGCGGCCTGGTGGGGATGGAGTTCCTGGCGGGCATCCCCGGCACGCTGGGGGGCTCGGTGGCCATGAACGCCGGCACCCGCATCGGCGAGATGAAGGACGTGGTCTGGCGCGTGGAGCTGGCCACCGCCGACGGGGCCGGCTTCGTTCCCGCCTCCGAGCTCGCCTTCGGCTACCGGAGCGCGCGCGTCCCGCCGGGCGCGGTGGTCACCCGGGTCGAGTTCCGCCTCCGCCGGGGCGACGTGGCCGAGAGCGCCGCCGCCATGAAGGCCGACCGGGAGCGGCGCGCCGCCACGCAGCCGCTCGACCGCCCCACCTTCGGCTCCACCTTCACGAACCCCCCGGGCGACTTCGCCGGCCGGCTGATCGAGGCCGTCGGCCTCAAGGGCTGGCGGATCGGGAACGCCGCCTGGTCGCAGGTCCACGCCAACTTCGTGGTGAACCTGGGGGGGGCCGCCGCCGCCGACGTGGTCGCCCTGATGCGGCTCGCCCGGGACCGGGTGCGCGAGCGGTTCGGGATCGTCCTCGAGACCGAGGTGCGCCTCCTGGGCGAGTTCGCGGCGGAGGACCTGCGGGCGCTGTCGGGACGCGAAAGGAGCGAGGGGCATGGGTAAGTGGACCGGGAAGCGGGTGGCGGTGCTGTACGGCGGGCTTTCCTCCGAGCGCGAGGTGTCGCTCAACACCGGCAAGGCCATCGCGAAGGCGCTCGAGGCCCGGGGTCTCGACGTGTCGCTCGTGGACGTGGACCGCGACGTCGCCTCCCGGCTCCGCGAGCTCCGGATCGACGTCGCCTTCAACGCCCTGCACGGCCGGTGGGGCGAGGACGGCTGCATCCAGGGGCTCCTCGAGGCGGTGGGGGTGCCCTACACCGGCTCGGGCGTGCTCGCCTCCGCCATGGGCATGGACAAGGTGGTCTCGAAGACGCTCTTCCGCGCGCTCGGGCTCGCCGTGGCCGACTACCGCGTCTTTTCGCGGTCGCGCGCGGGCGAGATCTCCGTGGCCGACCTCCCCTTCGGCCTGCCCTGCGTGGTGAAGCCGGCCGGCGAGGGGTCCTCGGTGGGCGTCTCCCTGGTGAAGGAGGCCGGCGCGCTCGGGAAGGCCTGCCAGGAGGCCGCCTCCTTCAAGGGCGACGTCATCGTGGAACGGTACGTGAAGGGAAAGGAGATCCAGGTGGCGGTGCTCGACGGGAAGGCCCTGGGGGCCATCGAGGTCGTTCCCGCCCACGAGTTCTACGACTACGCCGCCAAGTACACCGCCGGCACCACGCAGTACTTCTACCCGGCGCGCATCGCGGAGGCGGACACCCGCACGGTCCTGGCCGCGGCGGAGGTGGCCCACCGCGGCCTCGGCTGCGACGGCGTCACCCGCACCGACTTCATCCTGGCGCCGGACGGGACGGCCTTCATCCTCGAGGTGAACACGCTGCCCGGGATGACCGCCACCTCGCTCGTACCCAAGATCGCCAAGGGGAACGGCATCTCCTTCGAGGATCTGTGCGAGCGCCTCCTCGACGGCGCCTCGCTCAAGGCGTGACGGGAGCCCGCCGGCGGGCTCCGCCGGGAGTGGCCGGGCGCCGGACGGCGCCGTGTGAGCGCCCGCCGATACGACGCGGATGTCGGGCCCGTGCCTCCCGTTCACGCGGCCGGGGCGGGGCCCGCGTCGCGCCGCGCGCGATCCCGGCCGCTTGCGGCGGGCACGGCCGTTGCTCTCCTGCGGCGGCGGGAGCGTACCGGGCATGTCGCCCGGCCTCGCTCGCTGGGCGTGCGGACGCGGTTCACGTTCTGACGCCGCGCGATCAGCGCGCGCCCCTGTCGGCCAGGAGGGCGCGCAGGGCGTCGCCGATCTCCCTCATCCCGTACGGCTTCGAGACCGCCCCGGCGAACCCGTGCGCCCGGTGATCCGCCATCACGGCGTCGTCGGAGTACCCGCTGGACACGATCGCGGCCACGCCCGGGTCCATCTCGCGCAGCCGCGCCAGCGCTTCGACGCCCCCCATCCCGCCGGGCACGGTCAGGTCGAGGATCACGGCGGTGAAGGGCCGCCCCTCCTCCCGCGCCTCCCGGTAGAGGCGCACGGCCTCGCCGCCGTCCTGGCACACCTCCACGGCCCACCCCAGGCGACCCAGCATCGACCGGGCCACGCTCCGGATGGCCGGCTCGTCGTCCATCACCAGGATCCGGCCCGCACCGGGGGTGGCCGCCGGGCGCGGAGCGGAGGCGGCCGCCGCGGAAGGGTGCCTGGCGGAGGCCGGGAGGTACAGCGTGAAGGTGGTCCCGGACCCGGGACGCGACGAGACCTCGATGTGGCCGCCGTGCCGGACCACGATCGAGTAGGCCACCGCCAGGCCGAGCCCGCTGCCACCCGGCTTCGTGGTGAAGTAGGGGTCGAACACCCGTCCGATCTGATCGGCGGGGATGCCCACGCCCTGGTCCTCCACCTCGATCCGCACGTACCGTCCGCGCTCCACCGGCACCTGCGTGCTCCCCTCCACCGCCACGTTCGTGGCCCGGACGGTGACCGTACCGCCGGCGGGCAGGGCCTGCTCCGCGTTCCGCGCCAGGTTGCCCAGCACGCGGCCGACCTGCGCCGGGTCGGCCTGCACCGGCCAGACGTCGCCGGCGACCTCGAACCGGCACTGCACGGTCGAGCCGCGCAGGGCGAAGGTCACCGACTCCCGGACCAGCCGCTCGGTGGCGACCGCCTCGGTCACCGGCGCGCCGCCCTTCGCGAAGGTGAGCAGCTGCCGCGACAGGGCGGTGGCCGCTCCCACGGCCCGCTCGGCGTCGGCGAGCCACTCCTGCGCGCGGGCATCCCGCTCGAGCGACTCGCGGGCCAGCGAGATGTTGGCGAGCACCGCGGTGAGCAGGTTGTTGAAGTCGTGCGCGATCCCGCCGGCGAGCAGGCCCAGGTGCTCCAGGCTCTGCCGTCGTGCGCGCTCCGCCTCCATGAGCGCGTGGAGGGTCCGGTCCTGGAAGACCACCACCGCGCCGAGCATCTCCCCGCGCTCGTCCCGGATCGGGGCGGCGGTGTCGCCCACCTGGCGCTCCTTCCCGTCCCGGGCGACGAGCAGGCACCGCTCCGGAAGCGTCACGGTCTCGCCGTCCTTCAGGGCCCGGAGGACCGGGTTCTCCACCGGCGCTCGCGTGTCGGAGTGCACCACCTGCAGGGTGGTGGAGACGCTCCGCCCCAGGACCTCGTCGCGCGTCCAGCCGGTCATCCCCTCCGCCGCCGGGTTCACGAAGGTCACGTTGCCCTGGAGGTCCGTGGCGATGACCGCGTCGCCGATCGAGCGCAGCGTCGTGCTGAACCAGCGTTCGCTCTCCCGCACCCGCCGCTCCAGGGCGTGGCGGGCCAGGGCGATCTCGACGGTGGACCGGAGCTCCCGGTCGTCCACCGGCTTCACCAGGTAGCCGAACGGACCGGTCTCCTTGGCGCGCTCGAGCGTGCCCTGGTCGGAGTAGGCGGTGAGGTACACCACCGGCACGTCCATGGACTCCCGGATCCGGGCGGCCGCCGCCACTCCGTCCATGTCGCCCCCGAGCCGGATGTCCATCAGGACGAGCTGCGGCCGCGACTCGACCGCGGCCCGGATGGCCTCCTCCCCGGATGCCGCCACCGCCGGGACCACGTAGCCCAGGTCCACGAGCTTCTGGCGAAGGGAGAGGGCCACCAGGCCCTCGTCCTCCACCAGCAGGATCCTCTCCTTGGTCATCGGCCTCACCCGCCCTCTCCCGGCTGCACCGGGAACTCCAGGAGTACCTCGGTCCCCGGCCCGCCGCGAAGCTCGAGCCGGCCGCCCACCTGCCTGGCCAGCGTCGCCACGATGCTGAGCCCGAGCGTGGTGGCGGCGGCCGGATCGACCGGCGCCGCCATCCCCACGCCGTCGTCCGCCACGCGCAGCGTCGCGCGGCTTCCCGCCGCCACGATCCCCACGCGCACGGATCCCCCGCGCCCCGAGGGGAAGGCGTGCTTGAGCGCGTTCGTGACGAGCTCGTTCACGATGAGACCGCAGGGGATGGCGGTGTCGAGCGGGAGCGGGAGGGTGGGGACGTCCACCTGCACCGCGACGGACCCCTCCCCGCCCGAGTGGGTCTGCATCAGGCGGTCCACCAGGTCCCTCACGTACCGGGAGAAGTCGATCCGGGCCACCTCCTTCGCCTGGAAGAGGTGCTCGTGGATGAGCGCCATCGACCGGACGCGCGCGGTGGACTCCTCGAGCATCTGGCGTGCCCGCCGCTCGGGCACGTGGCGCGCCTGGAGATCCAGGAGGCTCGAGACGATCTGGAGGTTGTTCTTCACCCGATGGTGAATCTCCTTCAGCAGGATCTCCTTCTCGGCCAGCGAGGCCCGGAGACGCTCCTCGGTCCGGCGCCGCTCGGTGATGTCCTCCCCCATGGACTGGTACTCGACGGCGGACCCCCGGTCGTCGAAGAGGGCGCGGTCCGTCCAGCGCTGCCACCGCAGCTCGCCGCCCGGCCCGATCACCTCGTGCTCGTAGGTGACGGCCGGCCGGGCCGGCGTGAGCGAGGCGTAGTGCCGCCGCACCTGCTCGCGCTGCGCCTCGGGGATGAACTGGAAGAAGTCGCGCCCCTCCACCTCGCTCCGGTCCTTGAAGCCGAAGTAGGCGCGGTACTGGTCGTTCACGAAGGTGAGGACCCCGTCCGGCCGGAAGCGGCACACCAGCGCCGGCATGTCCTCCACCAGCGACCGGTACCGCCGCTCGCTGTCCGCCAGGGCCCGGTCCGCCGCCCGGCGCTCGGTGACGTTCTCGCCGATGCTGGTGGTGCCCACCACCGCGCCCCGGCCGTCGCGGAGGTAGCCGTTGTGCCAGGACACCAGCACCCGCCTGCCGTCGCGGGTGGCGATCTCGTTCTCGAAGCGGGGCGGCAGCTTCCCGGCCGGGACCAGCTCC
>DATIUR010000442.1:0-12248 GCA_035466675.1 Anaeromyxobacteraceae bacterium
CGGCCCGGGCGCACGCCCGGGGGGGCGCCGGCCAGGCCGGCGACCAGGCGCAGGGCGCGGGCGCGACCCGCCGCGGGTCGCGCGACAGGGCCCGCGATCGCGACCGCGCCGGGATGGGCGGCGGGATGGGCGGCGGCGGGATGGGCGGCATGCGCGGCGGGAGGCCCTGAGCCGCTCGTCCGGCTCAGCTCCTGGCCGCCCGCAGGTGGGCGAGGACGTCGAGCCGCGTGACGACTCCGCGCAGCTCGCCACGCTCGGCCACGATGGCGACGTCGCTCGTCTCGAGGAGCGGGACCAGCTCGCGCAGCGGCGTGCGCGGCGAGACCGTGCCGAACTGTCCGGCCATCACCTCGGAGGCCGGCCGGTCGAGCGACGTCCCGCCCCCGAGCACCGCCTCGAGCACCTGCGACTCGGTGACGACGCCCAGGAGGCGCCCGCCCTCCGCCACCGGGAGCGCCGAGAGGCCCAGCCGGCGCAGGCGGCTCGCCGCCTCCCGCAGCGTGTCGGCCGGCGCGATCCAGCTCGGCTCCGCGCGCCGCGGGGCGGCCAGGAGGTCCGAGGTCTCGCCGGGCGCCTCGCCGAGAAGCCCGTGCGCCTCGAGCCAGGCCGGGTCGTACATCCGGGAGAGGTACTTGTTGCCGGTGTCGCAGACGAGCGTGCAGACGCGCCGGGGCTCCCGCTGCTCGCGGCAGTAGCGCAGCGCCGCCGCCAGGAGCGTCCCCGAGGAGGAACCGGCCAGGATGCCGGTGTGGCGCAGCAGCTCCCGCGCCGCCTGGAAGCTCTCGGCGTCGGGGATGGTGTAGGCGCGGCGCACCCGCGAGAGGTCGCAGGCGGGCGGCACGAAGTCCTCGCCGATCCCCTCCACCCGCCACGATCCGGCCACGCCGATCTTCCCGGTGTGGACGTAGCCCGCCAGCACGGAGCCCTCCGGGTCGGCCAGCACCATCTCGCAGTCGGGCAGGGCCCGGGCGAAGAAGCGCGAGAGTCCGGTGAGGGTTCCGCCCGAGCCGACCCCACAGACCATGGCGTCCAGCCGCCCGTCCATCTGGCGCGCGATCTCCGGCCCGGTCCCGGTCTCGTGGGCGAGGGGGTTCGCCGGGTTGGCGAACTGGTTCACGTAGAAGGCGCCGCTCTCGCGGGCGATGCGCTCGGCCAGGTCCTGGTAGTACTCGGGGTGGCCCTTCACGACGTCGGAGCGGGTGGTGATCACCTCGGCGCCCAGCGCCCCGAGGTGCAGCACCTTCTCCCGGCTCATCTTGTCGGGGATCGCCAGGGTGAGCCGGTAGCCACGGCGCGCCGCCACCAGGGCCAGGCCCAGGCCGGTGTTGCCGGCGGTGGCCTCGACCAGGTGGCGGCGCCGGCCGCCGAGGCGCCCCTGGCGCTCGGCGGCCGCGATCATGGAGACGGCGATGCGATCCTTGATGGAGCCGCCCGGGTTCTGGCTCTCCAGCTTGAGCCACAGCTCGCAGGGTCCGGTGTCGAGGCCGCCCACGCGCACCAGCGGCGTCTCGCCCACCAGGTCCAGGGCCGTCTCGGCCACGGCGCTCACGCCGTCCTCCGGAGCGCCCCCTCGTCGCCCGGGGGCGCCACGTGCGCGAGCTCGCCGGTCACCTCCACCGGGAGCCGCAGCGTGTCGAGCACCGGGCAGTGGGCCTCCACCAGGCCGGCCAGCTCTCGGATCCGCTCCGGCGGCTCGGGCGACACGATGCGGGTCCGGAACGTCACCCGCTGGAAACCGGCCGGCACCCTGGCCAGGCCGAGCAGGCCCCGCAGGTCGAGCTCGCCCACCGCCTCGACCTCGACCCGGTCCAGGCGCAGGCCCAGCGAGCTGGCGTAGGCCCGGTAGACGATGGCCTGGCAGCTCCCCAGGGCGGCCAGCACCGCCTCCACCGGGTTCGGGCCCGTGTCCTCGCCGGCCAGCTCGGGCGGCTCGTCGAGCGGCACCGTGAAGCCGCGGACGCGGGAACGGGTGCTGAACCCGTCCGACTCCGACACGGTGGTGGCGCGGAACGACGCCGCCGCGCGCTCGGGCCGCAGCAGGATGCCGGCGGCCAGGCCCTCGATGGCCCTCTTCACCTTCTCGCTCATGGTGTTGCTCCTCGGAAGCGGACTGCGGGAGGACGCGTCGTCGGTCCGGCAGTCCGCCTCGGGCCGCGCGCGGGACATCGCGCTGCGCGGCGGGCCACACCCTGGGCCGGCGCGGAGCTACCGCCGGGGGCCCGCCGCGGCGCGACAGCAGCACATCCGCTCACACGGACGGCGCGTCGCGAGGCTGGCGTGGCTCGGGGCGGTCATCGACGGTGGCATCCTATGAAACGGACGTACGTCCTGTCAAGCGGACGAGGGGGCGGGCCGGTCCGGGAGCGCGGGACGCGCCCCGGCGGCGCGCTACGCCTCCCCCGCCATCGGGCACCCGCCGGCGAGCGGGTCCTCGTCCTCCCCGAGCACGGGGAGCGGCGGCGGCCCGGCCGGCGGGGGGAGCCTCCGGGCGAGCGCCCCGGCGGCGGCGACGAGGTGGGGCGGAGAGCCCTCCGGGAGGCGCGCGGCGATGCCGTGCCCGAGCGGCCCGAGGTGCACGGAGAGGAAGCGGTTCCGCTCCGCCCGCGTGACCTCGGCTGCCTCCGCGTCGTGGCGGAGGAGCGCGAAGGCCTCCTTGAGGTGGAGCCAGGCCGCGAAGTCGCACTCCACCGCCACGTGGTCGGCCGGCTCCTCGCGGGCGGGCGCGAACCCGAAGGCCTGGTAGCTGGCCGCGAGCGCGGAGAGCGCGCGGCCGGGGTCGCCCAGGCCCAGGTGGCCGGCCTCGCGGCCGGACGCGGCGCCGCCGGGGCCGAGCACGGCGTGGTAGGGCCCCTCGTCGGCCTGCGCCAGGGCCTCGGCCGCCCGGGCCAGCGCGCCGTCGCCCGCCTCGCCGGCGAGTCCGCGCGCCTCGTCCGCGAACCCGGCCCGGGGCCGGGAGAAGAGGAGGGCGAGGAGCCGGAAGGCGGCGGCCTCGGAGAGCAGCTGGCGGACCGGCGCCGGGATCGGGGACGTGCTCACTTGCCGCCCTCCACCGCCAGCGGGATCCAGCCGGAGCGCATCTTGCGGGAGCCCACCTCGCCCTTCGTGCCCTGCCAGATCGCGAAGGCCACCTGCGTCCGGCTCCCGGGCCCGACGCCCTGCGGCAGCGGCCGCGCGATCACGACGGCCCAGCCGTCGGGGGTGGCCTTGCCCGCGCCGGTGGACACCTGCGGGCCCGGGCGCAGCGTCCCCGCCCCCTCGGCCAGGAGGTCCTGCACCGGCCGGTCGCGCGGGCCGGCCATGACGTTCCCGACCGCCCGGGCCGGCGCGTAGCGGAGCGCCATGGCCTTCTGCTCCGGCGAGCCCGCCTTCAGGGAGGCCGACTCGAACGGATAGTGGTCCACCTTCGCGTTCGGGTAGTAGGCCTGGAGCGTGTCGGGGCGCCCGTCCACGGCCGCCTGCCAGGCCGCGCGCCAGTAGGAGATCTCCACCGGGCGGCCGGTCTCGCCCATGGTGGGCGCGGGCGCGTCGGCGGAGGGCGCCTGGGGGAGCTGCACCGCGCAGGCGTCGGAGAAGGCGGCGGGGAGCACGGCGTCGCTCCGCTCCGGGGCCTTCCAGGCGATGCGGAAGGCGATGCCCTTCCCGTCGGTGAGCGCCTGCGCCTCGGCGGAGGCCGTGGAGGGGGCAAGCAGCCGCGGCTCGACGACGTCCTGGAGGAGGAGAGCGGCCGGGTGGACCGGCGCCCGGGACCAGGCCGGATCGTCGGGCGAGGCGGGCAGCTTCTCCACCCGGACGGCCCGGACCTCGGAGGGGGTCACGGTGGGCGAAGGGCGGCCGCAGGCGAGGAGCGCGAGCGACGCGAGGAGGATCTTCTTCGTCATGGCGTCCTCCCTAGGTCACGTTGGCGCGCGTCACGCCGTGGCGCGGGTCGAGGGCGGAGCGGAGCACCTGGGTGGGCTCGCGCACCGGCACGCGCACCACCTCGGCGCCCTTCTCGTCCCATCCGATCACGACGTCGCCCGAGCGCCGGAACCGGTGGACGATCCGCTCCGTCGAGCCGAACAGGGCGAGCAGGCCGGCCAGCTCGGGATCCTCCGGCGCGTTCCGGTAGGTCCGGACCGCCGCCTCCGCCCCCGGCCCGAACATCTGCTCGAGGAAGGCCGGCGGCACGTGGAGCGGCGGCACGTAGTAGACGTTGGGCTCGAGCCCGAACTGCGGGAAGAGGGGGAGGGCCACCTTCCGCACGTGCACCAGGAAGTCGATGGGGTTCTCGGGGTTGGCCTTCTCGGGCGTCGAGACGTACCCGGCGCACCGGATCTTCCCGATGCAGTTGAGGAAGCACTGCGGGGCGAGCCCCTGCTCCACCTTGGGGAAGCAGGCGATGCACTTCTCCGAGGTGCCGGTCATGGGGTTGAAGAAGGTCTTCTTGTACGGGCAGGCCTTCACGCATTCCTGGTAGCCGCGGCATCGGCCCTGGTCGACGAGCACGATCCCGTCCTCGGGACGCTTGTAGATGGAGCCGCGCGGGCAGGAGGCCAGGCAGGCGGGGTAGGTGCAGTGGTTGCAGATGCGGGCCAGGTAGAAGAACCAGGTGAGGTGGGGCACCTGGAGGTGGGCGCCGTTCTCGACCATCCGGCCGGTGCAGTCGTCCTCGCCCACGTTCGGGTGGGCGTAGTCGATCTCCTGCGGGCGCCAGCCCAGCACGCGCTCGCCGGGCCCGGCGGCCTCGAAGAGGGTCCGGCCGGCGTAGCGCCCGCCCTCCCAGCGCTGGGCGCCCAGCTTCTCGAGGAGCCGCACGTCCCACCCCAGCGGGTAGAAGCCGTACGGCTTCGACTCGACGTTGTTCCAGAGCATGTACTCCTGCCCCCGGCCGCTCGTCCAGGTGGTCTTGCAGGCGAGCGTGCAGGTCTGGCAGGCGATGCACTTGTTCACGTCGAAGACGGCCGCGAACTGCCGCTTCGGACGTGACTCCGGGTACCAGTAGGAGGTCTTCCGGCCGATCTGCCAGTTGTGGACGAGGGCCATGGCTAGGCCCCTCCCTTCTTGGTGGAGAGGGCCACGAAGCCGCCCTCGAGGTAGGTCTTGAGCGCGGGGGTCTCGTAGCGGGGCCTGAGGCCCTCGGCGGCGGGCCGCCAGAGCCCCTTCGCGCCGATGCCGCCCGGCTCGGCGCGGGTGATCTTGACGATGGACTCGCGCGGCGCGCCGGTGGGGCAGTGCACGTCCGGGAGGAAGCCCTTGCCGATGCGCTGGCCGAACAGGTCCTTGCGGACGAGCGAGTCGGTCATCCAGGTGGGCTTGAGCCAGCCGCGGGTGGCCGACTGGTGCGAGCCGGAGCGGAAGAGCGCCTGGTAGCCGGAGCGCGCATTGAGCGCCAGGCCGTCGGGCCGGGTCTTGGTGCCCTCCACCGTTCCCGGAGAGGCCCCGTACATGTTGAACCACATGCGGGTCACGCCCCGCGGCGTGCCCGGGTAGTAGCGGGCCCGGCACAGCAGCCGCGCGAACTCGTAGTCCTTCTCCCGCCCCTTCTCGTTCCAGCCGCGGAAGGGCCGATCCGAGGGGTCGGAGTCCACCCACACGTAGTCCCCGTCCTCCACGCCCAGGCCCTTCGCGTCGTCGGGGTGGATGTCCACGTAGCCCTCGTTGACGAAGGGCATGCGCTTGTCGTGGCGGTGGATGTCGCCGAACGGGCCGAACAGGATCGCGATCATGTCGGTGTCCACGGGCAGCGTGTGCGTCCCGTGGCGGTACTTGGGGGTGTGGAAGACGAAGCGGTAGCCGTCCTTGGCGAGCGGGTGCGGGCTCGCCTTGGCCTCCGCCCAGGTCTTCACCACGTTCCGTCCCTGGCGGACCTCGTTCGAGAGGTCGTCCTTCGCGACGCCGTAGCTCTCCGGCCCGCGGGGACGGAGGGCCGGGTGCGGCGGCGCCACGATCACGTTCGGCTCGTAGAAGGTGGAGTCGATGGGCTCCCGGTGGACCGGCAGGTTCTCGCCGGCGGCGATGAACTCGTCCTCCTCGCGGTAGAACTCGAGCCGCCCGGTCTTGGTCCACCAGGGACGTGACTCGTGGACCTGCTCCCAGCCCACCGTCTTGGGATAGGTGCGGGACATCATCAGGGCCGGGACGCCCCGCCTGGCCTTCTCCTCCAGGTCCTCGAGGCGGTAGCCGCGGGTGAGGGAGCTGTGGTCGAGGATGCGCTGCAGGTAGACGTCGGTCCGCCCCTCGTCCACGAACTTCCACAGGTCCGCGAAGCGGCGGTCGCCCGTGCGCTCGGCCATGGCGTGGCCCACGAGCGAGAGGACCTCGATGTCGCCCCGGGTCTCGAAGGGGCGCTCGAGCGGCGTGCGCGGGAAGACGCACAGGAACGGGTTCGTCACCGAGGCGGTCATGTCCGGGTGCTTGAGCTCGTTCCAGGCGTCGACGGCGAAGACCACGTCGGCCCACTCGCACGACGAGGACCACCACCACTCCTGCACCGCGATCATCTCGATCCGGGGCAGGACGTTGACGACGGTGTTGTAGTGCCACTTCACGTTGCCCAGGATGGAGTTCGCGTTCGCGAACCACATCGACTTGGTGGGCGCGGGCATGTGCGTCTTGCCCGTCACCATCTCCTTCCCCATCTTGAGCGGGTGGTCCTCGTGGTTGTAGTAGTGCGCCGACTCGGCCCTCCAGAGCTGCTTCGGGCGGGCCGGCTTCGCCGGATCGAGCTCCAGGTCGAACGGGTTCTCGTTGATGTACTGGGGCACGCCGTTGAAGAGGGCCACCCGGTAGTTGCCGGCGTAGCTGCCGACGTTGCCGGAGATGCGCCCCACGTTGCCGGTCAGGGCCGCCAGCAGGAAGGTGGCCCGGTCCTTGTTGTCGTTGTTGAAGAACTGGTTCGGCCCCATGCCGATGGCGAAGAGGGTCGTCCCGGGCGCCTTGGCCAGGTGCCGGGCGAGCGAGACCACCGACTCCTCCGGCGCCCAGGTGATCTCCGAGGTGGTCTTCGGGTCGAAGTGGGCCAGGTACTCGCGCACGAGGTCGAAGACCGGCCGGCACTTCACCCGGGTCCCGTCGCGCAGCGCCACCTCCACCTCGCCCTCCAGGAGCGGTTCGGCCACCGGCGAGCGGCTGCCCACCTCGTCGCGCGTCACGGCCCGGGGGGCCCGGGCGCGGGCGTCCCAGAAGACCGTGTCGCCCCACTCGGCCCGCATCTCCCCGGTGAGGACCTGGTCGGTCTGGAAGCCGGGCGCCGGCGGCTTCTCGTCCTTGCCGAGGACGTGCGCCTGGCGGAGCGCCGCGGGCTCGCCGCCGAAGACGTCCTGGGCGCGCAGCATCTTGAGGGTGTCCATCCGGACGAGCAGCGGCAGGTCGGTGAAGCGCTTCACGTAGTCTGCGTCGAAGAGCTTCTCCTTCACGATCACCGCCGAGAGGCCCAGGGCCAGCGCCGGGGTGGTGCCCGGCCGCACCACGACCACCTCGTCTCCCTTGGTGGCGGTGGCCGAGTACTCGCAGGCGATGACGACGATCTTCGTGCCCTTGAGGCGCGCCTCGGTGAGCCAGTGGGCGTCGGGCATCTTGGTGCAGATGAAGTTCATGCCCCACACCACCACGGTCTTCGCGTGCTCGACCGCGTGGAGGTCGAACTCCACCGTCTGCTGCCCGGTCACCATGGGGTGCCCGGGCGGGAGGTCGGTGTGCCAGGAGTAGTTGTCGAAGCCGCGCCCGCCGAGCGCCTGGTCCGGCGGGACGCCCCGGATCTTGGCGTCGAGCAGGGCCATGGAGTTCGCCATCCGGTAGAGCCCGAAGACGCGCGTGATGCCGAGGAGCGGCATCCCGCCCCGGAACTTGAGCACCTGCGTGCCGGCCCCCTTGGTCGCCTCGACGGTCTCCGGCTCGTACCCCTGGGCGAGCAGCCTCTTCTTGCCCTCCTCGCCCGTGTAGGTCCGGGCGATGTTCTCGAGGGCGGCCGCCACGATGCCGGCCGCCTCCTGGTGCGTGACCCGCACCCACTCGTCGCGGGCGCGCTGGAAGAGCTCCGGCGGCGGCCGGCCGTCGGCGCCGCGCGGGAAGCCCTTCTCCACCCAGGTCTTGAAGCCCTTGCGGACCATGGGGTGCCGCACCCGCCGGTCGCCGTAGAAGCGGCGGGTGAGGGCGAGCCCCTTCTGGCAGATGCGCGGGTCCCAGCGGTGCGAGACCTTGCTGCCGTAGAGGTCGGTCGCCTCCCCGTAGCGCATGGAGGGGCCGAGGCGCACCACGGAGCCCGAGCGGACGTAGGCGTTCAGGATGCAGTTGTGCGTGTCGTTGGGGGCGCAGGTGAAGGTGAAGACCTGGTCGGTCTTCCACAGGTCGCGGTAGGCGGCCTCCCAGCCGCGCTCCGGGTAGCGCGCCAGGGGGTTCTCCACCGCCTCGAGCCCGAAGGCGCGGCGGGCGGAGAGCGCCAGCGCGCCGAACCCTGCGGCGCCGAGCGCCTCGAGGAAGTGACGTCGGGTGAAGTCGGTCATGGCTTCGTCTCCCAGGTGCGCAGGAACGTGACGACGGACTCGATCTCCTCCGGGGAGAGCGCGGGCCGCGAGGGGGTGGCCTCGGAGAAGCCGGCCATGCCGGTGCCGCGCCGCCCCCGCCCGATGGTGTCCGCCAGGTAGCCGTCGGTGGCGCTCTTCTGGAGCACGGGGTTCGCCAGCATGGGCCCCTCGCCCCCCTCGCCCTTCGGGCCGTGGCAGCCGGCGCAGGCCGAGGCGTAGATGCGGCCACCCTCGGCCACGTCGCCCCGGGCCCAGCGCGGCGGGCGCGGGTCCTTCCGGCACTCGACCCCGCCCAGGGCGCGGAGGTGGCCCACCAGCGCCGTGACCTCGGCCGGCCGGAGCTGGTCGCCCCAGGGAGGCATGCGCCGGCCGGGCCGGCCGCGCTTCACCGTCTCGGCCAGGAAGTCGTCGCAGGCGAGGGAGAGGAAGTCGGGGCTCCCCACCGCCGGGAACGCCGCCAGGCCCGGGTAGCGCATCCCCTCGCCCGACTGCCCGTGGCAGGCGGCGCAGAAGGTGCCGTAGAGGGTGGCGCCGTCGGTCGAGAACTCGCGCTCGCCCAGCCGCTCGGAGCGCAGCCGGTCGGTGGGCCACAGGGCCTGGGAGAGCGGCGCGCGCCGGAGCGACAGGACGTAGAGGACGAGCTGGTCGATCCGCTCCTCGGAGAGCGCCATCTCCGGCATGAGCGAGCCGGCGGTCACCCGGGCCGGGGCCCGGAAGTGCTCCGCCAGCCAGCCCGGGACGGTGCGCGGGCCGCTCACGCCGACGAAGCTCCGCTGGCCCGGGTCGAGCATCCCGGCCCGGGTGAGGTCGGGTCCGTCCGAGCCGCCCACCCCGCCCACCGCGTGGCAGCCGCGGCAGCCGAGCGTGTGGAAGAGCGCCTTGGCCTCGACCAGGCCGGGCGCGCCCACGAGCGAGGTGAGGTAGGCGCCGAGCGCCTCGCGATCGGCCGGGGGGAGCGGCGCGAAGGCGCTCCGCCAGGGGCCCTCCGCCGCCTTCTCGTGCTCGGCGACGTGGTGCTCGTGCCAGTCGGCGCGGAAGCCCCGGATGCCGACGGTGGAGAGGTCGGGGCCCTCGGCGCCGCCGGCGCCCCCCGGCCGCATCGTCCCGCCGCGGCCGCTCACCCGGTGGCAGGCGAGGCAGTCGGTCCGCTCGAAGACCGCGCGCCCGCGCTCCAGGGCCTCGAGCCGGGGCACGGCCAGGTGCGTGTGGCAGGTGCCGCAGCCGGCCGAGAGGTAGCGGCGCGGGAGCATGGGCTCGGGCCAGTGCGGCACGTTGCCGTGCGCGTCCGCGGTGGTGGTGGCCCTCCCCTGGCCGCCGTGGCAGACGGTGCAGCCGAAGCCGGCGGGGTCGTGCACCACCGGAGGGTGGGCCTTGAGCAGCGGGTCTCCGACCAGGGTGCTCTCGCCCGGCTGCATCCCCAGGTGGCAGGTCGTGCAGCGGTCGATGGCGCCGGTCTGCGGCACCACCACCTGGCGCAGATGGATCTCGAGGCCCGTCCCGGCGGGCAACCGCTCCGCCGCCGCGCGCTGCAGGCGCCGCCAGCCGGCCAGCACGTTCTCGGAGAAGGCGGCGAAGGCGAGGACCAGGAAGGTCCCCAGGCTCGTCCACAGGAGCAGGTGCTTCGTCCCGCGCATGGCTCAGTGCCCCGGCCAGAGGGTGGGCGACCAGTAGAAGTCCCAGTTCGGCCCGCGGAAGTGGGTGCCGACCACGGTGAGCACGGTGAAGCCCACCGCGAAGCAGGTGAAGAGCGCCAGCGCGCCGGCGCGGGTGGAGTCGTGGCGCCGCACGCACCAGATCGACCAGGCTCCGTAGGCGGCGGTCAGGATCGTGCCGGGGTTCACCGCGGTGATGAGGAGCTGCGGCGACCCGGGCCACCACTCCCGGATCCACCCGAGGTTGATGGCGAAGACCTCGATGCCGATCACCGCGGCGAGACCGAAGAGCGCCGAGGTGCCGACGAGCCGCAGGCCCCCGGGCCCGCCGAACCAGTCGCCGGTGCCGGCCGTCTCGCGGTCGAGGAAGGGGATGAGCCCGAGGCCGACCAGGACCACGGTGGGGATGCCGATGCCGCCCATGAAGGCCGAGTAGGCGACCAGCTCCTGGAGCCCGAGGAAGTACCAGGGCGCCTTGGCCGGGTTCTCCGGCACGCTGGGGTTGGCGAGCTCCTTGAGGGGCGCGTCGGCCACCAGCGCCAGGGCCACGCACAGGAAGATCACCAGCATGAACACGGCCAGCTCGGCGTAGAAGAGGTGCGGCATGGCCGGGAGCGTCTGCTCCGGGCCGCGCCCCACCGCCGGCGTCTTGCCCCGGACCAGCGCCGCCAGGCTGTAGGTCTTCTCCGGCCGCTGGGTGAAGACGGGGAGGAGATCGCCCGGCGGCGGCCCCAGGCGGCCGTCGGCGTCGGCCGGCCGGACGATGCCGCCGTCCTTGCGCACGCGCCAGAAGTGGACCGCCAGGAGCGTGACCAGCGCGAGCGGCAGCACCATGACGTGGAGGAGGTAGAAGCGGATGAGCGCGTCGGCCCCCACCTCGTCGGCGCCGAGCAGGAGCTCCTTCTGGAGCCCGCCCAGGTCGAGCCAGCCGGTGACGCCGAGGGCGTCGGTCACCTCGCGGGGGGACTGGGCGATGTTGGCGCCGATGGTGACCGCCCAGTAGGCGAGCTGGTCCCAGGGGAGGAGGTAGCCGGTGAAGGAGAGCCCCAGGGTGATGGCCAGGAGCGCCATCCCCACCACCCAGTTCAGCTCCCGCGGGCTGCGGTAGGCGGCGGTGTAGAAGGCGCGCGCCATGTGGAGGAGGACCCCCACCACCATCGCGTTCGCCGCCCACCGGTGGATGTTCCGCATGAAGCGCCCGGTGGGGACGACGAAGTGCAGGTCCTTGATGGTGGCGTAGGCGGCGTCGGGGTACGGCTTGTAGTACACCATCAGCAAAACGCCGGTGACGAGCGTCACCAGGAACGCGGCCAGGGTGGCGATGCCCAGCCCCATGGTGGCGCTCGGCCGGAGCGTCCAGCGGTGGACGCGAGCCGGGTGCAGGTGCAGGAAGACGTTCCCGAAGACGAAGGTGGAGCGGGTCCGGTCGGAGTCGGGCCTCCCCGAGCGGAAGAGCGCCTCCCGGAGCCGGCGCGGCGAGGCGCGCAGGTTGTCGAGGAAGCGGGCGAGGGCCGGGGCCTGGGCGTCGGCGCTCATGCGACCCTCGTGCCGGGGGCCACCGTCCTGCCCTCGTCGACCAGGTAGGCGTTGGCGCCGAGCTTGGTGACCGGATGCCAGGCCAGCGCCTTCGGCGCCGGTCCCCGCTTCACCGCCCCGTCGGCGGAGAAGCGCGAGCCGTGGCAGGGGCAGTCGAAGCCGGCCGGGCTCGGGCGCACGATGCAGCCGAGGTGCGTGCACACGCGCGAGACGGCGTACACGGCGCCGGCCGAGTCGCGGAAGAGCGCCACGTTCCGCCCGGGCGGGAGGAAGGGCTCGCCCGGGGCCAGGGTCTCGGGCAGGGTCACCTTGAACTTGCGCGCCGGGGTGGGGGAGACGCTCGGCCGCGCCAGCTTGAGCGAGCCCAGGGCGGCGAACCCCAGGGCCGCGAGCGCCGACGCGAGGGCGGCGAGCCCGAGGAAGTCCCGGCGCGCCACCGGCTCGGGCGAGTGCCGGGAGCGCTCCGGGGCGGGGGCGAGGGGGCGGGCGGGTGTGGTCATGCGGCCCTCCAGGTGGATTCGAATCGGACGCGCTCCATGGAGATGGCGTCGACCGGGCA
>DATIUR010000443.1:0-11284 GCA_035466675.1 Anaeromyxobacteraceae bacterium
GCGCTCGTCGCGGGCGGCGCGTGGGACGGCCGGTACGCGGTCCCCTCCGACGTGCCCGTGCTCTCGTGCGGCGCGACGGCGCTCCTCGGGGGGATCGCGAACGATCGCGCGCCGGACCTCCTGCTCGCCGATCCGGGCGGGACGGTCCGCGCCACGCTGGGGGCCGCGGGTGCGCCGGTGTGCGCCGCGGCGCTCGAGCGGCTCGATCCGGCCGGACCCGACGCCCCGGAGAACCTCGCCTGCACCGCCGGGACGCCGGGGCTCCTGCCGCCCTGAGGCGGGCGCCCGGGCGCTCAGCCGTTGTCCACGATCCACTTCCCGAGGAACTCGTCCTTCAGGATGAAGCCGTCGGCGCCGCACTCGGCGGCGAGGCGCTTCACCTTCTCGCGCTCCTCGCCCGAGCAGAAGATCACCTTGATGGCCTTGAACATCTCGTTCTTCTTCACGAACCGGCAGAACTGGCCGCCGTCCACCTTCGGCATGTTGATGTCGAGGAGGATGAGGTCGGGCCGGGTCTGGCGCTTCAGGATGATCGAGGTCGCCTTCTCCGCGTCGGGCGCGTACTGGATCTCGAAGCCCTTCGTCTCGAGCTCCTCCTTGAGGAGACGGGCGACGATCTCGGAGTCGTCCACGATGAGCACGCGGCGGCGCGCCTCGATGGCCGCCTGGACCCGAGCGCCGAGGTCCTCGGAGGGCGTGGTGGCCACCGCCCCGTCGAGCTTCAGCTCCAGCGCCTGCTGCGCCAGCGCGTCCGCCGGCCCCTCGCCCAGCAGCAGGGCGCGGCCGGCGAACCCGCGGTCCCGGAGGAGCGGCGGGGCGAGCTTGGCGCGCGGGGCGTCCACCAGGAGAGCGGCCGCCCCCGCCACCTGGGGGATGAGCCGGTGGGCGTCGCGGTCCAGGGCGACCTGGTGCCCGGCCGCCTCCAGGGCCATCCCGGCCATCTGGAGCGCGATCTCGCTGTCGCAGCAGATGAGGATCTTCACGACATGCCCCGCTTCCGAACGTCACAACATAACATGACGGGACGCGAGCTTGCCCCCCCGTCCCGGCGTCACCGATAATCGCGGCTGACATGGCGGATCGGAAGGAGCCGAAGCCCGACGGGCCGGTCGGAGCCGGTGACGGGCGGGGCGGCGGCGCCCCGGACGCCTGGTTCTTCTGCCTGCGGATGATGGGCGGACGCTACGCCTTCGAGGCGCCCCTCGTCACCGAGGTGGTGCGGCTCGGGCCCCTCACCCGGCTGCCGGCGGCGCCCGCCTTCCTCCCCGGCGTGTTCACCCACCGTGGCGAGGTCATCCCGGTGCTCGACGTGGTGCAGCTGGTCGGCCAGGGATCGGTCACCATCCGGCCCAGCACGCGGGTCGCCATCGTCCACTGCGGGCCGTGGCGCGTGGCGGTGATCTCCGACTCGGTGGAGGGGCTCGTGGCCATTCCGCGCCGGACGCTGGAGGCGCCCCCCGCGGAGTCCTCCGGCGTGGCCGAGTTCCTCTCGGCCATCGGCCGCGACGCGGCGGGCACGGTCGCCATCATCGACCTGCCGCGCCTCGTCGACACCGCCCGCGCGCGGGCCGTGCCCGCGGGGATCGCACCGGCATGAGCGACCACAGCGAGATCCTGCTCTTCCAGGTGGGGGCGCGCGTGTTCGCCGCCGAGGTCTACGACGTGGTGCGCGTCGGCAACGTGCGGGACGAGCCCGAAGGGGCCCTGCTCCTGGAGAGCGCGCTCGGCCGCCCCTTCTCCCGCCACCGCGGCATCGTGGTGTCGGGCCACGAGGTCGGGGCGGAGCGCACGCTGGTGGTGGACCAGGTCCTCGGCGTGCGCTCGATCCCCGACTCGGACCTCCACGCCCTGCCCGCCTTCGCCGCCGAGTGCCTGCAGTCGCCGGCGGTGACCGGGTTCGTCCTCGTCGACGAGAGCCCCACCTTGCTCGTCGACCTCCCCACCCTCGTCCGCGAGCAGCGCACCGGCGCCGCCGCGGCGGCCGCCCCCTAGAGGTGCCCATGCGCGAGCGCTCCGAGACCAAGGCGAAGACGAAGGCCCGGAAGGCCGCCTCCCGGCGGGCCGGGAACGGCGTTTCCGAGGACGCGGAGCGCCTGGCGGCGTTCGTCCGCGGCCTCGCCGATGGGCGCTACGACGCCCGCGTCGACCCGGGCGGTTTCGCCGATCCGGGGCTGTCCACGGTGGCGGCGGCGGTGAACGCGGCGGCCGATCACGTCGTCGGGCAGATGCGGGCCGCCCAGGCACGGGTGTCGGCGGTGGGCGAGGGCGTGGACGAGGCCATCGAGGCCATGATCCGCCTGGTGGTGCAGGGCGACCTGTCCGGCACGCTGCGGCTCGGCGTGACCGACGCCGCCCTGACGCCGCTGGTGGCCGGGGTCGGCCAGGTGATGGAGACCCTGAAGAAGTTCGTGACCGAGATCCGCGAGGCGGCCCTCCAGCTCTCGACCAGCGCGGCCGAGGTGCTGGCCGCCGCCACCCAGAACGAGTCCTCCACCAGCGCGCAGGCGAGCGCCATCCACGAGACCACCGCCACCATGGAGGAGCTGAAGGGCGCCTCGCACCAGATCGCCGAGAACGCCCAGATGGTGGCCTCCATCGCCGAGCAGACCCTCACCGGCGGCCGCCAGGGCGAGGGGTCGATCAAGGCGTTCATGGAGGCGATGGAGAAGGTCCGCCACAACGCGGTGGAGGTGGACGAGGCCATCGGCAAGCTCTCCCGCCGCGTGGAGCGGATCGGGACGGTGGTGGACGTGATCGACGAGATCGCCGACCGCTCCGACCTGCTCGCCCTGAACGCCGCCCTGGAGGGCGCCAAGGCGGGCGAGGCCGGGCGCGGGTTCTCCATCGTCGCGGCGGAGATGCGCCGGCTGGCCGAGAACGTGATGGAGTCGACCAAGGAGATCAAGAACCTCATCACCGAGATCCGGGAGGCGACCCACGCCGCCAAGGAGGCTTCGGACGGAAACAAGCGCATGGCCGCCGAGGGCGAGAAGCTGGGCGGCAGCGCCATGCACAACGTCACCGGGATCCTCACCGGGATCCAGGAGACGAGCGACGCGGCGCGCGTGATCCACCTCGCCACGCAGCAGCAGCGGACCGCCACCGAGCAGGTGGTCCAGTCGATGTCGGAGATCGAGGAGGTGACCCGGCAGGCGCAGGCCGGCTCCCGCCAGGCGACCGGCGCCGCCTCCGAGCTGACCAAGCTGGCCGAGAGGCTCGCCGAGCTGGTGAAGCGCTTCAAGGTCGACTAGCCCCCCGGGCCCCGCCGGACCATGGGCGTCTCCGAAGAGATCCGCCAGAAGCTCCTCCCGCGCTTCCGGGAGACCACGCTCGACCGGGTCGAGAAGGTGTCGGAGTCGCTCCTGGCGCTGGAGCGGGGCGAGCGGCGCGCGGAGCTCCTGGAGGAGCTGGCCCGCGAGCTCCACACGCTCAAGGGCGAGGCCCGGATGATGGGCTTCGTCGGGATCTCCGCGGTGGTGCACGCCGCGGAGGACCTGCTCAAGGTGCTGCCCCCCGGGAATCCCGGGGAGCGGCTGGACGCGCTGCTCCGGGCCTGCGACGCCATCCCGGCGATGCTGGAGGGGGAGGCCGACGGCGGGGCGCCGGCGAAGGCCCTGGCCGAGCGGCTCCGCACGCTCATCCGCACCGACGACGCCACGCCGGAGGAGGGCGAGGGGCGGCCGGCGGCCGGGCCGGGGCGCGGCCCCGAGCCCGAGGCGCGCGTGGAGCTGCGCGGCGACAAGTCCGCCGTGTCGATCCGGGTGGACGTGGACCGCCTGGACGAGATCGCCGCCCTGGCCGGCGACGTCCTCGTCGAGGGGGCCCGCGCCATCCGCCGCAGCCGCGAGCTGAACGCGCTCTTCAACAGGTGGAACCGGGTCTCCGACCGGGTCATCGCCCTGCTCGAGCGCATGCGCGATCCGCGGCACGCGCGCGCGACCGAGCAGATCGAGGGGGACGTCCACCTGCTGCGCTCCGACACCTTCCGCTTCGCCCGCGCCCAGACCGAGGCGGCCTCCGGGGCCCAGACCCAGTTCGGCCAGCTGGCCGAGCGGATCGGCAACGCCCGCCTCATCCCCATCTCGCAGGTGCTGGCTCCCTTCCCGCGGGCGGTGCGGGACATGGGCAAGGAGCAGGGCATCGAGGTGGAGTGCGTGGTGCGGGGAGGCGACACGGGGGTGGACAAGGCCATCCTCCTCTCCCTGAACGACCCGCTCGTCCACCTGGTGCGCAACGCGGTCGACCACGGCCTCGAGCCTCCCGAGGAGCGCAAGGCGGCCGGAAAGCCGCGGGTGGGCCGGATCGTCGTGTCGGTGCGGACCGACGGCGACCTGCTGGCCCTGACGGTGGAGGACGACGGGCGGGGCATCGACCCGGCCAAGATCCGGGTCTCGGCGCTCAAGAAGGGGATCATCGGCGAGCAGCAGGCGGCGAGCCTCTCGGCGCGCGCCGCCCTCGACCTCATCTTCATGCAGGGCTTCTCGACCCGGGAGAAGGCCGGCGAGACGAGCGGCCGCGGGGTCGGCCTCGACGTGGTGCGCAAGAAGGTGACGGCGCTGGGCGGCTCGGTCCAGGTCGAGTCCGAGCCCGGCAAGGGTTCGCGCTTCACCCTGCGCATGCCGCAGTCGCTCTCGCTCCTCAAGGTGCTGCTGGTGCGGATCGACGACGACGTGTACGGCATCCCGGCCGTGGACGTGGACAGCGTGGGGCGGCTCGAGCCCGCCGACGTCACCGAGGTGGCGGGCATCCGGGCGGTGCGGCACCGCAACCGTCTCATGCCCGTCATCGCGCTCGGTCCGCTCCTCTCCCTGAACGGAGGGCCGAGGAGCAAGCGGCCGCTGGTCGCCTACGTGAGCCACGGCGCCGAGGGCGCGGCGGTGGTGGTGGACGGCCTGCACGGGGAGCGCGAGGTGGCAGTGAAGGCCCCGGGCGCCTTCCTGAAGGGGATGCGGTTCGTGACGGGGGCGGCGGCCCTGGAGGACGGCCGGGTGGCGCTCCTCCTCTCCACGCCCGACATCGTCTCGGCGGCCCGGCGCCTGGCCAGCCCGGCCCTCTCCCGCGGGCGGGAGCGCCGCCGGCTCCGGCTCCTGCTGGTGGACGACAGCGCCATCGCGCGCGAGGCGGAGGCCGCCCTGCTGCGTTCCCTGGGACACGAGGTCGAGGAGGCGGTGGACGGCGAGGACGGCTGGCAGAAGCTCCAGAGCGGCAACTTCCACCTGCTCGTCACCGACGTGCAGATGCCCGTGCTGGACGGGATCGACCTCACCCGCCGCGTCAAGGCCACGCCCCGCTTCGTCAAGCTGCCCATCGTGATCCTCTCCTCGCTCTCCGCTCCGGAGGAGCGCCGCCGCGGGGTGGACGCCGGCGCCGACGCGTACCTGGTCAAGGGCGAGCTGGAGGCGGAGAGCTTCGCCGCCACCCTGGAACGCCTCACGGGGGTGGGCGCGTGAGCCTGGCCGCCGATCGGCCCATCCGCGTGCTGGTGGCCGACGACTCCGAGCTGTTCCGCGAGGTCCTCTCCGGCGTGGTCGCCGCCGACCCGGGCTTCGAGGTGGTGGGGGTGGCCGCGGACGGGTTCAACGCCGCGGCCCTCACCCGCGAGCTCAAGCCCGACGTGATCACGATGGACCTCAACATGCCCGACGCCGACGGCTTCTCGGGCATCGCGCGGATCATGGCGGAGACCCCCACGCCCATCCTGGTGCTGACGGCGAACCGGGTGGAGGCGGTGGGCTTCAAGGCGCTCTCCCTCGGCGCGCTCGACATCCTGGAGAAGCCGGCCGCCGAGGCGGACCTCGACGGATACGGGCGGGTGCTGCGATCGCGGCTCCGGCTGCTCGCCGGGGTGAAGGTGATCCGTCACCTGCGCGGCCTCCGGGATCGCCGTCCCCCCTCGCCGCGCGCCGCGTCCCGCACCGAGCTGGTGGTGGTGGGCGCGTCGCTGGGCGGGCCCCGCGCGCTGGCGACCCTCCTGCGGGGCCTGCCGGCCTCCTTCCCGGCCGCCCTGGCGGTGGTGCAGCACATCGCCGACGGGTTCACGGAGGGCCTGGCCGGGTGGCTCGCCCAGGAGTCGCGCCTCGACGTGCGCGAGGCGCGTGACGGCGACGCGCTCCGGCCCGGACGCGTGCTGGTCGCCCCCACCGGTCGGCACCTGGTGATCGGCGGGGCGGGCCTGGCCCGGCTGTCGGACGCGCCGCCGGTGGACACCTTCAAGCCGTCGGTGACCCCGCTCTTCTCCTCGGCGGCCAGCCACTACGGCGCCCGGGCCTGCGGCGTGCTCCTGACCGGGATGGGGCGCGACGGCGCCGAGGGGATGAGGCAGCTCAAGATGGCGGGGGGAACCACCCTCGCCCAGGACGAGGCCACCAGCGCCGTGTTCGGCATGCCGCGCGCGGCCATCGAGCTCGGGGCGGTGGACCGCATCCTGCCCCTCGAGGAGATTTCCCGGGTCCTCCAGGAGCTGGCGCGATGAGGACCATCCGCACCGAGCAGCTCGCCGAGCTGGCCGTCCTGCTCAAGGAGCGGGTGGGCCTCCACATCCGGCCGGACGGCCACTCCGCCCTGCGCCTCGCCGTCTCGGCGCGTCTGGACGAGCTGAACGGCAGGGTCCCCGACGCCGGAGACTACCTCTCCCTGCTCCGCTCCGGGGACGGAGACGAGGAGCTTCGGCTCCTGCTGCCGCTCGTGACGGTGGGCAAGACCAGCTTCTTCCGCGACGAGCGGCAGTTCGGGGCGCTCCAGGCGCTCCTCCCCGAGCTGCTCGCCCGGCCCCAGGGCGGGGGCAGGAGGGTGGCGATCTGGTCGGCGGGGTGCGCCACCGGGGAGGAGCCCTACTCGATCGCCATGAGCGCGGCCGAGGCGGGCGCCACCCCCGAGCGGATCGAGATCCTCGCCACCGACGTGAACCCGGAGGCGGTCGCCACCGCCGCCCGGGGAAGCTTCGACGCCCGCCGCGTGCGGGACGTGCCGAAGGACCTGGTCGACCGCTACTTCGACCACGAGGGCGAGCGGTACCGGATCCGCGCCGGGCTGCGCCGCCTCATCGCCGCCATCCGCCCCCACAACCTGGTGGCCTCCGCCTTTCCGCGGCCGGCCGAGGGCGGCTGGGACGTGATCTTCTGCCGGAACGTCATCATCTACTTCGACACCCCCACCACCCAGCAGGTGCTGGCGCACTTCCACGCGGCGCTGGCGCCGGGCGGCTACCTCTTCCTCGGCTACTCGGAGTCCCTCTTCCGCCTGTTCGACGGGTTCGAGCTGACGGAGGTGGCGGGGGCGTTCCTCTACCGGCGGCCCGAGGCTCCGGTCCGGGCGGGGGTGCCGGCCGGTCCCATCCCCACGCCCCGCCCCGGCTCGCTCCCGGCGGCGCATCCCCCGCCGGTGCACCACCTGGAGATGCCGCGCCTCGCGCCCGCCCGGGCGAAGGAGGCGGGTCCGGGCGCGGCGGCACGGCCGGCCCCCCCACCGCCTGCGGAGTCGCCGCCGCTCGCCCCGCAGGAGTACCTCGACGGGGCCATCGCCCTCTTCGCCGACGGACGCTTCGGCGCCGCGCGCGAGCTGCTGGAGCGGCTGCTCGAGAAGGGCGGGGAGGACCTGGCGGTGCGGCTCACCCTCGCCAACCTCTACGGGATCCTGCGCCAGCCCGACCGCGCCCGGGGCTCCTACCAGGCGGCGCTGGCGCTCGAGCCCCTGAGCGCGGAGGCGCACCTCTTCTACGGGATCCACCTCCTCTCCAGCGGGGAGCCGGAGCCGGCCGCCCTGGAGCTGTCGCGGGCGCTCTTCCTCGACCCGGACCTGGCGCTCGCGCACTACTACCTGGGCCGGTGCCGGGAGGCCCAGCGGGACCCGCAGCGCGCCCGGCTGGCCTACCGGAACGCCATCGAGGCCTTCGGGCGGAGGCCGGACGGGAAACGGCAGGCCTTCCTCGGGTACTATCCGGACATCCCCGAGGACGGCGCCGCCTTCGCCCGAGCGGCCGAGTACGCGCTCGCCGCCCTGTGACGGAGTGGTCATGGCCGAGAAAAAGCGCATCCTCCTCCTCGACGACTCCACCATCACGCTGGAGATGGAGAAGGCCGTCCTGGAGGAGCGAGGCTACAAGGTCGCCATCGCCTCCAACCTGCTCGAGTTCCAGGCGCAGCTCGAGAAGTTCCAGCCGGAGGTCATCCTCACCGACCTCATGATGCCGGACATCTCGGGCAAGGACATCGTGCGGGTCCTGAAGCAAGACTTCCACACGGAGAAGATCCCCATCGTGCTCTTCAGCTCGAAGCCGGACGAGGAGCTGGAGGAGATCGCCGAGCAGGCCGGCGCCGACGGCTTCCTCTCCAAGTCCCACGGGATCGAGAAGCTCGGGGACATGGTGGACGAGCTGGTCGACTCGATCCTCTGGTAGCGGGGGGGGCGCGGACCGCGTGCGCGCCTACGAGATCATCCACGCGAAGCGGGAGGGGCGGTCGCTTCCGCCCGCGGCCATCGCCGAGCTGGTGGACGGCTTCACCCGCGGGGAGATCCCCGACTACCAGATGGCGGCCTTCTGCATGGCCGTCTTCTTCCGGGGGATGGACGACGGGGAGGTGGCGGCCCTCACCCGCGCCATGCTCGAGTCCGGCGAGGTGCTCGACCTCTCCGACGTCCCCGGCGCCAAGGTGGACAAGCACTCCACCGGGGGCGTGGGCGACAAGGTCTCGCTGGCCCTCGCCCCGCTGGCCGCCGCCTGCGGGGTGAAGGTGCCCATGATCTCGGGGCGCGGGCTCGGGCACACCGGCGGCACGCTCGACAAGCTC
The DNA here is from genome assembly GCA_035466675.1 of Anaeromyxobacteraceae bacterium. Taxonomy (GTDB): domain Bacteria; phylum Myxococcota; class Myxococcia; order Myxococcales; family Anaeromyxobacteraceae; genus Anaeromyxobacter. The sequence continues at coordinate 8,787 of DATIUR010000443.1, forward strand.
GAGGCCATCCCGGGCTTCCGCGTCGACCTCCCGGTGGAGCGCTTCCGCGAGATCGTCCGCACCGTGGGCGCCTGCCTGATCGGGCAGACCGCCCGGCTGGCGCCGGCGGACCGGAAGCTCTACGCGCTCCGCGACGTCACCGCCACCGTCGAGTCGATCCCCCTCATCGCCGCCTCGATCATGTCGAAGAAGCTGGCCGAGGGGATCGACGGGCTCGTGCTCGACGTGAAGGTGGGGCGGGGGGCCTTCATGAAGACCCGGGACGACGCCCGGGCCCTGGCGCGCGCGCTGGCCGGCATCGGCCGCTCCATGGGGAAGCGCGTCACCGCGCTCCTCACCTCCATGGAGCAGCCGCTCGGGCGCGCGGTGGGAAACGCCCTCGAGGTGGCCGAGGCGGTGGAGACGCTCCGCGGAGGAGGCCCGGCCGATCTCCGGGAGGTGACCGTGGCCCTCGCCGCGGAGATGCTCCTCCTCGGCGGCGCCGCCGCGGGCCCGGCGGCGGCCCGGGCGGCCGTGGAGTCTGCCATCGCCGACGGCCGGGGCCTGGCCAAGCTGGCGGAGATCGTGGCGGCGCAGGGGGGAGATCCGGAGGCGATCCGCGATCCGGCCCGCCTCCCCCGCGCGCCCTCCCTCCACGAGGTGCCGGCGCCCGCCTCCGGCTTCGTGCGCGCGATCGACGCCGAGGCGATCGGCCTCGCCTCCGTCGCGCTGGGCGCCGGCCGGGCCCGGGTGGAGGACCGGATCGACCCGGCCGTGGGCATCGTGGTGCACCGCAAGGTGGGCGATCCGGTGGAGCGCGGCGAGCCGCTGTGCACGATCCACCACGGCCCGGGGGGCGAAGGGCCCGATCGGGTGGCGGCCCGCGTCGCCGCCGCCTACGCGATCGGTGACGAGGCGCCCCCCGCACGCGCTATCCTCCTCGAGCGCATGGGGGAGCCATGACCAAGCGAGCGGACCTGGGGACGCGCCTCTCCTACGCGCTGGCCTGGGTGCGCGGGAAGCTGGACGCCGCGCCGGCCGTGGGCCTGGTGCTCGGCTCGGGCCTGGCCGGCTTCGCGGCCCGGCTGGAGAAGCCGACCGAGATCCCGTACGCGGAGATCCCGGGCTTCCCCTCCGCCAGGGTGCCCGGGCATCCCGGCCGCATGGTGGTGGGCGAGCTGTCCGCGCCGGACGGGCCGGTGCTGGTGGCCGCCATGCTGGGACGCGTCCACGCCTACGAGGGCTGGCCGGCCGAGGACGTCGCGTTCGGCGCGCGGGTGCTGTGCGCGCTGGGCGTGCGGGCGCTGGTGGTGACCAACGCGGCCGGCGGCGCGAACCCGTCCTTCGGCCCGGGCGACCTGGTCCGCATCACCGATCACATCAACCTCTCCGGACAGAATCCGCTGGTGGGGGAGAACGACGAGAAGATCGGCCCGCGCTTCCCGGACCTCTCCCAGGCCTACGACGCGCGCCTGGGCGCCCTGCTGGTGGAGACGGCCGCGGAGCTGGGCATCCCCCTCGGCCGGGGCGTCTACGCCTGCATGCTGGGGCCGAGCTACGAGACGCCCGCCGAGGTCCGCATGCTGCGCGCGCTGGGGGCCGACCTGGTCGGCATGTCCACCGTGCCGGAGGTGATCGCGGCCCGGCACATGGGCGTGCCGGTCTGCGCGATCTCGGTGGTGACGAACCCCGCCGCCGGCCTCTCCGACCACCCGCTCTCCCACCGGGAGGTGTCCGAGGCAGCGGAGCGGGTGCGGGAGCGGCTGGGCGCGCTCCTGGCGGCCTTCCTTCCGCGCGCCTCACGTTGAACGGGCCCGGGGCCGCTGCTAGCCTCGTCGCGAGGAGGCGACATGGAACGTCGGGACGAGGCGGAGCCGGTGAAGGCCCCGGAGGCCGAGGAGGAGCGGCGGGAGAGCGCCCGGCTCCCCATCCAGCTCCTGGTCCGGGACCGCGGGATCGGCGGCTCGTACGAGCCCCGCAGCGGGAACCTCGGCATCGGCGGCGTCTGGTTCGACTCGCTCCATCCGCCGGTGGGCACCGAGGTGGAGATCCGCTTCCTCCTGCCCGGGGGCGGCGTGGAGGTGCACGCCGTGGGGGAGATCCTGCGGATCACCCGCGAGGGCGCGCGGTTCGGCGCGCACGTGAAGTTCGTGGAGATCCCGCTCGACGCCGAGCTGGCCATCGCCCGGCTCCTGCAGGCGAGATGAGGTCCGGGCGGGGTCGGGCGGTCCGGGAGGGCGCTGCCGAGCGGACCCTGGCCCGGTCGGCCCGGTCGGCCCGCGCGCGCGCCTACGCTCCGTACTCCGGGTTCCGGGTGGGGGCGGCGGTGCGCGCGGGCGGGCGCGACCACTCCGCCGCCAACGTGGAGAACGCCAGCTACGGCCTCACGCTCTGCGCCGAGCGCGCGGCGGTGGCGGCGGCGGTGGCGGCGGGGGCGCGCCGCCTCGACGCGGTGGCCGTGGCGAGCGGGACCTCCCCCCCCACGCCGCCCTGCGGGGCGTGCCTGCAGACCCTGGCCG
>DATIUR010000444.1:0-32318 GCA_035466675.1 Anaeromyxobacteraceae bacterium
GCTTCACCGACGACCTGCTCGCCCTGGCCGTCACCTGGGGCCTCCTGAAGCGCGAGCTGCGCGAGTACTGCGCGTGGAAGGGGCTCTCTCCCGCGCACTTCGGGCTGGGCGAGCGCGACCCGGGATCCTAGAGGGCTCGAACGCTTCGCGTCGGGCCGGAAACGAAACCGGCCCGCGCCGCGCGGCGCGGGCCGGGAGGATCCGGTCCCGGAGGAGGACGGGCGCGGATCAGTGCTTGCCCTTCTTGCCCTTCCCCGGGCCGCGGCGGCCGTGGTCGCCGTCGTGGTCGCCGTGGTGGCCCCCGTGCTCGCCCTTGGCGGGCTTCCAGGCCTTGTAGCGGCCCGGCGGGATGCGGACCAGGCCGGGCGGCACGCGGGCGGCGGGCACGAGCATCCAGCCGCCGCGGTGGCTCCTCGAGCGGTACCAGCCGCCGTCCTCGCGAACCCAGTAGAAGCCGTTCACGTAGAAAACCTCGTAGGGCACCGACGGCACCACCTGGATGCCGGGGCTCACCACCACGAGCTGCGGGAGCACCACGGGGAGGTCGATCCGGATCCCCGCCGACGCCGAGATCTGCGCGGAGGCGAGGCTCGGGAGGAACAGTGCCAGCAGGATGGTCTTCTTCATGCGGGGTAGGATGGGGCGAAGCGGCCCCGGCCGCAAGGCGGCAGGGGGGCGAGGATCACCCACCTCGACCCTCGGGTGGGGGAGGCCCGCGGCGCAAGCCCCCGGCTTTCCTTGACAGCCCGAGGTCCCGGATCGTATAGAACCGCCCTTCCGGAGGGACGGCCTGCGCGCCCGAGCGGCGTGCGCCGCAAGATCCCCTGGAATCTCAAGGAGCGAGCGATGTACGCGGTGATCCGTACCGGCGGGAAGCAGTACCGCGTCGCCCAGGGCGACCGCCTCAAGGTGGAGAAGCTCGAGGGAGACGTGGGCGGCAAGGTGCGCTTCGACGTCCTGCTCGTCGGCGGCGAGGGCGACGCCCGGGTGGGTGCGCCGGTCGTCTCGGGAGCCGCCGTGGAAGGCGAGATCGTCGCCCAGGGCAAGCACAAGAAGGTGATCCACTTCCGCAAGAAGAAGGAAGGCTGGACGAAGAAGCGGGGGCACCGCCAGCCCTTCACCGAGGTGGTCATCACCGCGGTCCGCGCCTGACGGAAGGACGGCTCGACATGGCTCACAAGAAGGGACAGGGCTCCTCGCGCAACGGCCGCGACTCTCCCGGCCAGCGGCGCGGCGTGAAGGTTTACGGCTCCGAGAAGGTGCGCGCCGGCAACATCCTGGTGCGCCAGGTCGGCACGCTCATCCACGCCGGCCAGAACGTGGGGCAGGGGAAGGACTTCACCCTCTTCGCCCTGGTGGACGGGACCGTCCGGTACGCCCGCACCCGGGGCGACCGGCGCGTCGTCTCGGTCCTGCCCGAGGCATGAGAGAAGCCGGCTTCGGGCTCCGGACTCCAGGCTTGAGCAGCGCCGCGCTCGCAGGTTTCCCGCCGAAGCCGGTAGCCTGCAGCCCGTAGCCCGGCGCCCGCGCGCCCTTGCCCCGGGGTCCGCGGCGCTCGCGTCTTCGAGTCCACCATGAAGTTCGTCGACGAGGTGCGCATCCGCGTGAAGGCGGGGGACGGCGGGGACGGCGCCGTCGCCTGGAGGCGGGAGAAGTACGTCCCCCGCGGCGGGCCGGCCGGGGGCGACGGCGGGGACGGCGGCGACGTGATCCTCGAGCTCGATCCCCAGCTCTCCACCCTGCTCGACTACCGGTACGTGCGGGAGCACCGCGCCCGCAGCGGCGAGCACGGCCGGGGCCACGACCAGAACGGCCAGAGCGCCGAGCCGCTCGTCCTCCGCGTCCCGCCCGGCACGGTGGCGAAGGACGCCGGCTCGGGCGAGGTCCTGGCGGACCTCTCCGGGCCCGGGCAGCGGGTGGTGGTGGCGAAGGGCGGGCGGGGCGGGCTCGGCAACATGAACTTCGCCACCTCCACGAACCAGGCGCCGCGCCACGCCGAGAAGGGCACGCCCGGCGAGGAGCGGGACCTCCTGCTCGAGCTGAAGCTGCTCGCCGACGTCGGGATCATCGGATACCCGAACGCGGGCAAGTCCACCCTCATCAGCCGGATCTCGCGGGCCCGCCCCCGGATCGCCGACTACCCCTTCACCACGCTCGTGCCCAACCTGGGCGTCGTGCCCTGGCGGGGGGAGCGGAGCTTCGTGGTGGCAGACATCCCCGGCCTCATCGAGGGGGCCCACGCCGGAGCCGGCCTCGGCCACCAGTTCCTGCGCCACGTGGAGCGCTGCCGCGTGCTCGTCCACCTGATCGACGGGGCGAGCGCCGAGCCCGGGCGGAGCCCGGCGGCGGACCGCGCCGCCATCGACCGCGAGCTCGCCCTCTACTCCCCGGAGCTGGCCAGGAAGAGCCAGGTGGTGGCGGTGACGAAGGTGGACCTGCCGGAGGCGCGGCGGGCCGGCGAGGCCTTCCGCCGGGCCCTGGCGCGCCGCAAGCGGCCGGTGCCGGTGCACCTCGTCTCGGCGGTGACCGGCGAGGGGCTGGACGGCCTGCTCGACGCCGTGGCGAAGGTGCTCTACCGCGAGGCGGAGCCCCGGCGGCGGCCCCACGGGCGCAGGCTCGGCAAGCCCAGGACCGAAAAGGGAGCCGGCCGGTGAAGGCGCCCCCGGGCGACGGCGGGTTCCTCCTCCCGGAGCGGAAGGCGCGCATCGACGAGGTGGTGGCCCACCGCACCCGCACGCTCACCGTGGTGATGGAGGCGTTCTGCGATCCGCAGAACGTGAACGCGGTGCTCCGCACCTGCGAGGCCCTCGGCGTGCAGGAGGTCCACGCGGTCGAGGGGCCCATGAAGCGGTACGACCGGAACAAGAAGATCAGCCAGAACGCCGACAAGTGGCTGGACGTGCGGCGCTGGCGATCGACGCGGGAGTGCCTCGCCCATCTCCAGGCCGAGGGCTTCTCGATCTACGCCACCCACCTCCAGGGCGGCGCGGCTCCGCTGGACCGGCTCTCCTTCGCCGGGAAGGTGGCGCTCGTCTTCGGGAACGAGAGCCGGGGCGTCTCGGACGAGGCGCTGGCGCTCGCCGACGCCCGCTGCGCCATCCCCATGCGCGGCTTCGTCCGGTCGTTCAACGTGTCGGTGGCGGTCGCCCTGTCGCTCGCCAAGGCGGTGGAGCGGCGCGAGGCGGAGCGGGGGCGCCACGGGGACCTCCCCGAGGCGGAGGCGGCGGCGCTCCGGGAGCGGTTCTACGTGCTGGCGGTGAAGCAGCGCGCCCGGATCGCGAAGGTGGCGGCGGTCGCGGATCGCGCGGCCCGGCGAAGGCGGTGAGGGCTCGGGCGCGGCGGCGGCCCCGGATCGCCTCACGCGCACCCCTCCCAGAAGCCGCGCAGGTCCTCCGGCAACTCCGCCTCGAGCGCGACGGGCTCGCCGGTGCTCGGGTGAGGGAGCGTGAGCCGCCAGGCGTGCAGCGCCTGCCGGGGCAGGCGCAGGGCGGCCCGGTCCTCCTCGGTGGTCTCCCGGCGCGTGAAGCGGTCGAAGATCCGCTCGTCCGGGCCGTAGATCTTGTCGCCCACCAGGGGCAGGCCCGCGTGGTGGAGGTGGGCGCGGATCTGGTGCTGCCGGCCGGTGCGCGGCCGGCAGGCGAGCAGCGCCACCGGGGTGCCGTCCGGCGCGACACGACGCCCGAGTACCTCGAAGGCGGTGGTGCTGGGGAGGCCCGCCCCGTCCACGTGCATGCGCACGCGCACCAGCGACGCGCCGGTGAGGCGGAGCGGCGCGTCCACCTCGAACCGGTCCGCGGCCGGGGCTCCCAGAACCAGGGCGAGGTAGGTCTTCTCGACGCGGCCCTCGGCGAAGGAGCGCTTGAGGCGAGTGGTCCACTCGGGGGCCCCGCCGCAGGCGAGGAGCCCCGAGGTCTCGCGGTCGAGCCGGTGGGCGGGGTCGATCTTGCGGCCGGGGAAGCGCGACTTCGCGACGGCGGTGAAGGTGTGGGCCAGGTAGCGGGCGGTCGGGTGGACCGGCAGGCCGGCCGGCTTGTCCACCACCAGGAGCGCGCCGTCGTCGAGCACCACGCGGAAGTGGAGCGGGACGTCCGGCTCCGGCTCCGCCTCCCGCAGGAGCGCGAAGGTGAGGCCCGGCGCCACCAGGGTCGAGGGCTCGAGCGCCCGGCCGTCCTCCGACTCGAGCCGGTGCTCGATGAGGTGGCGCACGCGCTCCGGGGTGAGCCGCCGGATCTTCTCCTGCAGGTAGCGGTCGAGCCGCCACCCGGCGTAGTTCCTCTCCACCGTGAATCGGACGCGGACGGGCTCGGGCACGGCGGACGAGGATAACAGCCCGCCCAAGGGAGTGCCTCCGGGCGGACCCGGTTGACGCGGCGGATCGGTCGCGGTACGTAGTGGCCCCGGCTTGAGACGCATCGCCGTCATCGGACCGGACCCGACGGGCTCCCCCCGGCCCACCCGGAAATCCCCAGGATATCCGGGCGTGTGCCAGCCGAGGCCCGCCTCGCCGGAGGCCGTGGAAGGGGTCGTGCCCGCGCGCCGGTCGGACGCGCGCGTGCCGGGCGAGGAAGGGGGCCAGGGATGGTGAAGCGGGGCAAGAAGACCAAGTACCTGTTCGTCACCGGCGGGGTGGTGAGCTCGCTCGGCAAGGGGCTCGCGGCCGCGTCCATCGGCGCGCTGCTCGAGAACCGGGGCCTCGAGGTCCAGCACCTCAAGCTCGACCCGTACATCAACGTGGACCCCGGGACGATGAGCCCGTTCCAGCACGGCGAGGTGTACGTCACCGACGACGGCGCCGAGACCGACCTCGACCTCGGGCACTACGAGCGCTTCACCAGCGCCAAGATGACCCGGAAGAACAACTACACCACCGGGCGCATCTACCAGACCGTCATCCAGCGCGAGCGGCGCGGCGAGTACCTGGGCAAGACCGTCCAGGTGATCCCGCACATCACCGACGAGATCAAGGCGGTCATCCGCGAGGCGGCCGGCGGCGCCGACATCCTCATCGTCGAGGTGGGCGGCACCGTGGGCGACATCGAGTCGCTCCCGTTCCTGGAGGCCATCCGGCAGATGAAGTACGACGTGGGCGAGGAGAACGCGCTCTACGTCCACCTCACCCTGGTCCCGTACATCGCCGCGGCCGGAGAGCTGAAGACCAAGCCCACCCAGCACTCGGTCAAGGAGCTGCGCGAGATCGGCATCCAGCCCGACATCCTGCTCTGCCGCTCCGACCGGGACCTGCCGCGCGACATGAAGGACAAGATCGCGCTCTTCTGCAACGTGGACGCCGGGGCGGTCTTCACCGCCCGGGACGTCCCCTCGATCTACGAGCTCCCGCTCGCCTTCCACGCCGAGGGCCTGGACGACAAGCTGGCCGAGCTCCTCAACATCTGGAGCCGGGCGCCGCGGCTCGAGCGCTGGGAGAAGGTCGTCGAGAAGGTGAAGAGCCCGCGGCACGGGGAGGTCCGCGTCGGCGTGGTGGGCAAGTACGTCGAGCTGGCCGAGAGCTACAAGAGCCTGAACGAGGCCCTGGCGCACGGGGGGATCGCGAGCGACGTCCGGGTGAAGAACGTCTTCATCGACTCGCAGAAGCTCGAGGAGGGCGATCTGTCCGCCCTCGAGCAGGTGGACGCCATCCTGGTGCCCGGCGGGTTCGGCGTGCGCGGCACCGAGGGGAAGATCCTGGCGGTGCGGTGGGCGCGGGAGCGCCAGGTGCCCTTCTTCGGCATCTGCCTGGGCCTCCAGATGGCGGTGATCGAGTTCGGCCGCGACGTGCTGGGCCTTTCGGGCGCCAACTCGCTCGAGTTCGACGAGCAGACGCCCCACCCGGTGGTGACCATCATGGACGCGCAGAAGGCGGTCACCGACAAGGGCGGGACCATGCGCCTGGGCAGCTACCCCTGCCGGCTCGCCGAGGGCACCAAGGCGCGCGAGCTGTACGGCGCCGAGCTGGTGAACGAGCGCCACCGCCACCGCTACGAGTTCAACAACGAGTACCGGGGCCGGTACGAGGCGGCCGGGATGGTCTTCTCCGGGGTGAACCCCGAGCTCGGGCTGGTCGAGATGATCGAGCTTTCCGACCACCCGCACTTCCTGGGCTGCCAGTTCCACCCCGAGTTCAAGTCCAAGCCCTTCGCGGCGCACCCGCTCTTCGCCGGCTTCGTGGCCGCCGCGCTCCGCTGGCGGGACGCCCGGGGGAAGCCCGCCGGCGCCGAGGTGACGAAGCTCCCGGTGGGAAAGAACGCGTGAGCGGCGGCGTGCGGGCCCGCATCGGCGGGCACGAGGTCGGCGACGGGCAGCCGCTCCTGCTCATCGCCGGCCCCTGCGTGATGGAGGGCGAGGCGCACGCCCTGGCCCACGCGTGGAGGGTGAAGGCGCTCGCCGCGCGCCACGGCCTCCCGGTGGTCTTCAAGGCCAGCTTCGACAAGGCCAACCGCTCCTCCGGGAAGAGCTTCCGGGGACCCGGGCTGGAGAAGGGCCTGGCCGCCTTCGAGGCGGTGAAGCGGGAGACCGCCCTCCCCTGCCTGACCGACGTCCACGAGACCTGGCAGGCCGAGCCGGCCGGGCGGGTGGTGGACGTCCTGCAGGTGCCCGCCTTCCTGTGCCGCCAGACCGACCTCGTCATGGCCTGCGCCAGGCACGGCCGGGCGGTGAACGTGAAGAAGGGGCAGTTCCTGGCGCCGGCCGAGATGCGCCACGCCCTGGCCAAGTGCCGCGAGGCCGGGAACGAGAACGTGCTCCTCACCGAGCGCGGGGAGACCTTCGGGTACGGGAACCTGGTGGTGGACATGCGCGCGCTCCTGGTCATGCGCGAGCTGGGCGCCCCGGTCTGCATGGACGCGACCCACGCCGTGCAGATGCCCGGCTCGGGCGGCGACACCACCGGGGGCGACCGCCGCTGGGTGGCCCCGCTGGCGCGGGCCGCGGCGGCGGTCGGCATCGACGCCCTCTTCCTGGAGATCCACGAGGACCCCGCCGCGGCGAGGTCGGACGGGCCCAACTCGCTCGACTTCGACATGGCCGACCGGGTCCTCGCCGAGGTGCTCGCCATCCGCCGGGCCCTGGGGCAGCCGTGAGCAGGCGAGCCTCCCGCGCCCGGATCTCGCCGCAGGAGCTGCTCCGCCGCGCCGCCCGGGTGCGGCTCGTCCTGCTCGACGTGGACGGGGTCCTCACCGACGGGCGGCTCTGGTACGGCCCGGAGGGCGAGGCCATGAAGGCCTTCGACGTCCAGGACGGGCACGGCATCGTCCTCCTCCGCGCCCACGTGGACTTCGGCGTCATCTCGGGGCGCCCGGGGAAGACGAGCGAGCGGCGGCTCGAGGAGCTGCGCTTCAAGCACGCCATCTACGGCGAGCGGGACAAGCTGGCCGGCTACGGGAAGCTGGCCCACCTGGGCATTCCCGACGCCGAGGTCGCCTACATGGGCGACGACGTGAACGACCTGCCCCTCCTCGCCCGGGTGGGGCTCTCCGCCTGCCCCGCCGACGCGCGCCCGGAGGTCCGGGAGCGCGTGCACTTCGTGGCCGCCTCCCCCGGCGGCCGCGGCGCGGTGCGGGAGCTGTGCGAGCTCGTGCTGCGCGCGAAGGGGATCTCCACCGTCTGAGAGCGGGCACCGGCGCGAGGGGGCGCTCCCTTCGCACCTGGACCCACCGGCCGTTCCCCGCGTGCCCAGGAGCAGCTGGGCTACACTTCCCGCGGCCGTGCTCCCGCCGATCCCCCTCGTCACCCGCGCGCTCCTCGGCCTGGCCGCCGCGGCCGGCGCCGGCACCCCCGCCTATCGCGTGGCGCCCGCGCCGGCCTGGGTGACGCCGGTCGAATGGGATCGCTCCCACCCGCCCTCCTCGGAGGGATCCGACGGCCTGGAGCTGCTCCTGGCCGACACGCAGATCCGCGCGGCGCCGGGCGAGGTGGCCCGGTTCCTCCACGGCGCCCGGCGGGTGGTCAGCGCGGCGGGGGTCGAGAACGGCTCCGAGCTGTCGATCGACTTCGAGCCCTCCTACGAGCGGCTCGTCCTCCACGCGGTGACGGTCGAGCGCGGCTCCCGGCGGCTCGACGCGCTGGCGGCCGCCGACGTGAGGGTGCTCCAGCGCGAGACCGAGCTGGAGCGGCGCCTGTACGACGGGCGGCTCACCGTCCACCTGATCCTGAAGGGCGTGCGCGTCGGGGACGTGGTGGAGTGGGCGTTCACCGTCCGGGGGACGAACCCGATCTTCGGCCGGCGCTACGCCGACCGGGAGGCGCTGGCCTACGACGTGCCCGCGGACCGGCTCCTGGTGCGCCTGCTCGTGCCCGCCTCGAGCCCGCTCCGCTTCGCCGTGCACGGCGCCGACCTGCCCCCCCGGGTCTCCCGGCTGGGCGAGGAGGTGGAGTACCTCTGGGATCGCTCGGGGGTGGACGCCGCGGGGGGCGAGGGCGACCTGCCCGCCGGCGTGGACGAGTCGCCCTGGGTCCAGCTCTCGGAGTGGCGGGACTGGGGCGAGGTGGCCCGCTGGGCCGCCTCCATCGCCCCGCCGGCCGAGACCTCGCCGGCCATGGCCGCGGAGCTGAGACGGTGGCGGGCCCTGCCCGGGCCCGAGGCGCGCGCCCTCGCGGCGCTCCGGTTCGTGCAGGACGAGGTGCGCTACCTGGGGATCGAGATGGGAGCCCACTCCCACCTGCCGCGCGCTCCGGCGGAGACGTTCGAGCGGCGCTACGGCGACTGCAAGGACAAGTCGCTCCTGCTCGTGGCGTTCCTGCGGGCGCTCGGGATCGAGGCCGACACCGCCCTGGTCTCGACCGAGGCGGGGGCCGCGGTGGAGCGGCGCCTGCCGTCGCCCCTCGAGTTCGACCACGTGGTGGTGCGCGCCCGGGTCGAGGGGCGGGCCTACTGGCTCGATCCCACCCGGTCCCTGGAGCGGGGCCGCCTGGCGGCGCGGCCCCCGCCCGAGCACGGGCGCGCCCTCCTGGTGCGCGACGACGCCGGCGGGCTCGAGCGCCTTCCCGATCCGGCCGCCTCGCCCGTGCAGGTGCTCACCTCCTTCAGCGTCCCGCGCTTCGGACGGCCCGCGGCCCTGAAGGTGACGACGCGCCTGGGGGGCCACCAGGCGACCTCGCTGCGCCGGACCCTGGCCGACACGCCGCGCGCGGATCTGGCCCGGAGGTATCTCGACTTCTACGCGCGGGCGTTTCCCTCCATCCGTCCGGCCGGGCCCATCGAGGTGAGCGAGGACGAGGGCTCGGGCGAGGTGGTGATGACCGAGAGGTACGAGCTGGCCCCGGTGAGCGCCGGCGAGGAGCGGAGCTTCCAGGCGGAGTCGATCGCGGCGGCGCTGGAGGAGCCGGAGACGGTGCTGCGCCGCCTCCCGCTCGGCGTGTCGTACCCGCTCGACCTCCGGGAGACCATCCGGATCGAGCTTCCCGGGCCGCCCGACCTCGAGCCGGACCACCGGCGCTTCGAGAGCGCGGCCGCCGTCTTCACCCGGGACGCGACGGTGCAGGGAAACGCCTTCGTGGCCGAGTTCCGCCTCCTCGGCCGGCGGCCCAGCCTGGAGCCGCCGGAGGTCCCCGCCCACGTGAGCGCGATACGGCAGATGCGCGCCCACGCCGGGTTCTCCGTCCCCCTGGCCGTCCGGTCGGCGCAGGCCGCGCGCCCGGGGCCGGCGCCCCTGCTCTTCGCCGCCCTCCTCGGGTGCGGCGCGGTCCTGTACGCGGCGGCCCTGTGGCTGGGCGGAGGAGGCGCGAAGGAGCTGGCGCGCCGGGCGCGCCGCCGCGCCTTCGCCCGGAAGATGGCCGCGCCGCCCGGCGAGGCGCCCGCGACCGCCATCCGCGTCCGCTCCACCCGGGAGATGGTCCGTCACGCCGCGCGCCGCCGCTGCGCCTGCGGCGCCCGGCTGGCCGCCGCCGGCTCCCCCGAGCAGGTGCGGTTCGACGGGCGCGAGGTCGAGGTGCTCCGGCTGCGCTGCGATCGGTGCGAGGGCGGGCTGCCGCTCTACTTCGTCGTCGGGCCATGACCGCACCGGCCGCGGCCCGCCCCGCCGCCGGGAGCCTGCCCTGCCGCTTTCCGCGCCACCCGTGCTAGCTTCCCGCGCCATGGCGGTCCCGCTGCGAAAGCGGATCAAGCGGCGCGTCCGGTCGGCGGTCGTCCGGGCCCTGCTCCGGCTCCTGGCCTTCCTCCCGCTCCGGCCGGCGCTCTGGCTGGGCGGCGCGCTCGGCGCGCTCGCGCACCTGCTCGCGGCGAGGACGCGGCGTCTCGCGCTGGCCCACCTGGCCATCGCCTTTCCCGAGAGGACCGAGGCCGAGCGGCAGGCGCTGGCCCGGGGCATGTTCGTCCATCTCGGTCGCTCGGCGCTGGAGCTGGTGGCATCCCGGAGCTGGGACCGCCGCCTGGAGTCCTACGTGGAGATGGACCCGCCCGGCCTCCTGCGCGAGCTGCTCGCCCGCGGCCGGGGGATGATCTTCGTGACCGGCCACGTGGGGAACTGGGAGATCCTGGCCCGCCGCGTGCCCCGCTCGGGCGTGCCCTGCGTCACCATCGCCAGGCGGAGCGACGACGAGGCCATGAACCGGCTGATCGAGCGGTTCCGGGCCGAGGGCGGCGTGACCACGCTCTGGCGCGAGGACGAGTCGACCGGGCGCGCCATCATCCGGACGCTCCGGAGCGGAAAGATCCTGGGCCTGCTCGTCGACCAGGACATCGGCCAGGTGCAGGGGGTGTTCGTGCCCTTCTTCGGCCGCCTGGCCAACACGCCGCGCGCCGCCGCCGACCTCGCCATCCGGTTCGGGGCTCCGGTGGTCGTCGCCACCATCCACCGGCGCGGCCCTCGCCCCGTCGACGGACACCGCCTCGAGGTGGTCGAGATCCCTTACGACCCGGACCCGGCCGACCGCGAGTCGGAGGTGGTTCGGCTCACCGCGGCCTGCACGGCGGCCCTGGAGGCGGCCATCCGCCGACACCCGGAGGAGTGGGTCTGGATGCACGAGCGGTGGAAGCGCCGCCCTCCCCAGGAGGGTGGGCCGGCGGGCGCGGCTCCCAAAAGCGCCAGCGTTTCGGGGAAGTAGGTCCGGAGCTGCCTAGCAAGCTCCGTGCCGTTGTGCCGGTTATGAAAAGAGTGCTATGGATCAGCGGCCTTGGATGAGACGTTGGGCGCTTCTCTGCGCCGCGGTGGCATCCGGGGCTCCGGCCGGTTGCGGGCCGGCCAAACCGCTGGAGGCTCGCCAGGTCGTGCCGGAGCTGAAGCTCGAAGGAGTTCGATTCCGCCTGTACCGGGAGGACTCGCTCCGCCTGTCCGGGGCCGCGGCCACGGTCAGCTACCGGCGCGACACCCGCGAGGTGGCCGCCACCGACCTCGAGGCGCACCTTCCGGGGTCGGACGGCTCGCCGGTCGAGCTCCTCGCGGCGGAGGGGGCCGGGCAGCTCGGCGATCGCACCTTCGCGGTCCAGGGGGGGGTCCGGGCCGTGCGCGGCCGCGACGTCGCCCGGACCGAGCGGGCCTCCTTCGCGCCGGGCGGGTCGGGCGCCGGGCTCGTCTCGGGCGACCGGCCGGTCGCCGTCGAGGGTCCGGGGTACCGGCTCACCGGGACGGGCTTCACGCTCGATCCCGCCGCCGGGGCGCTCTCGATCCGCGGCGCGGCCCGCCTGGACGCCGGCGTGGCGGAGGACCGGTGAGCCTCGCCCTCCTGCTCCTCCTCGCCCTGGCGGGCGACCCCACGCTGCTGCCCGGAAGCGGGGCGCCGGTGCGCGTGGACGCCGAGGAGGTCCGCTGGCTCTACCGGACCCGCCAGGTGATCTTCACGGGGAAGCCGCACGTCCGGATGACCCGCGACGGGATGGTTCTCACCTGCCGCAGGCTCGTCGCCGACAACGACGAGCGGGGCCGGATCGCGCAGGCGGTCTGCACCGGCGAGGTGCGCCTCGTCCGCGGGCCGCGGGTGATCACGTGCCAGACGGCCACCTTCGACGACGCCGCCGGGCGCGTGGTCTGCGAGGGCGACCCGCTCCTGCGCGACGGGGCCACCGAGGCGCGCGGCGAGCGGCTCACCTACGACCTCGCCCGGGACGAGGTGACGCTGGCCAAGCCGGTCATCTCCGTGCCCGGGGCCGAGGTGGAGGCGCGCCGGCGGGAGATCGAGTCGCGGCGGAAGCGGGAGGCGAGGCCGTGAGCGGGGGAGACCTGCTCCGGGCCGAGGGGCTCGTGAAGAGCTACCGGGGGCGCCGGGTGGTGGACGGCGTCTCCTTCCAGGTCGCCCCGGGCGAGGTGGTGGGTCTGCTCGGCCCGAACGGCGCCGGGAAGACCACGAGCTTCAACATGGTGGTGGGCCTGGTGGCCCCCGAGGCGGGCTCGGTGCGGCTCGGGGATCTCGACCTGACCCGCCTCCCCATGCACCGCCGGGCCCGGCTCGGCGTCGGCTACCTGCCGCAGGAGGCCTCCATCTTCCGCAAGCTGACCGTGCGCCAGAACTTCACGGCGGTGCTGGAGGCGCTCGGGGTGGCGCGGGCCGAGCGCGAGCGCCGCGCCGGCGCGCTGCTCGAGGAGTACCGGCTCGACAAGGTGCGGGACAGCCTGGGCGAGCAGCTCTCCGGCGGGGAGCGGAGGCGCGCCGAGGTGGCGCGGAGCCTGCTCTCCGACCCGAAGTTCATCCTGTTCGACGAGCCGTTCGCCGGGGTGGACCCCATCGCCGTGGGCGAGCTGCAGCGCCTGATCGGCGGGCTGCGCGACCGCGGGATCGGCGTGCTCGTCACCGACCACAACGTGCGCGAGGCGCTCGGGATCTGCGGCCGCGCCTACGTCCTCGCCGCGGGGCGGATCCTGGAGGCCGGCACGCCCGCCGAGATCGCCCGGAGCGAGCGCGCCCGGGCGGTGTACCTGGGCGACCGCTTCCGCCTCGACGAACCGCACCCCGGAGGCCCATGAGTCTCGAGCTGAAGCAGCACCTCCGGATGACGCAGCAGCTGGTGATGACGCCCCAGCTGCAGCAGGCCATCAAGCTCCTCCAGCTCTCGCGCATGGAGCTGGTGGACCTGATCCGGACCGAGGTGACGGAGAACCCGCTCCTGGAGGGCGCCGACGAGCCCGAGGAGGATCCGGTCGCCAGCGGCGCCAGCCCGGCCGAGACGGCCGACCTCGAGTCGAAGCCCGAGCCGAAGGCGGCGGAGAGAGCCGAGGAGGTGAAGGGCGAGGAGGGCGCCAACGAGATCGACTGGGACCAGTACCTCGACCAGTACCAGCTCCAGGGGCACACCGCCCCCTCGAACCGGGGCCTGGCCGACGAGGAGCTGCCGGGGTACGAGGCGACGCTCACCAAGAAGACCGACCTGCACGACCACCTCGAGTGGCAGCTCCGGCTCTCGGGCATGCCGCCCGAGGAGGAGCGCGTGGCCCTGCTCGTGATCGGGAACCTCGACGACGACGGCTACTTCCGGATGCCGCCGGTCGAGGGGGAGAGCGAGGACGCGGCCACCCGCGACCCGCTGGTCCGGGTGGCCTTCGAGGCGGGCGTGGGGATCGAGTTCGCCGAGGCGGTGCTGAGGAAGGTCCAGGCCTTCGATCCCACGGGCGTGGCCGCCCGGGACCTCCGGGAGTGCCTGCTCCTCCAGGTGCGCCACCTCAACGCCGACACCCCGGAGATCGTCGCCATCATCGAGCGGCACCTCAAGCACCTCGAGTCGAAGAACTACGCCGCCATCGCCAAGGACCTGAAGATCCCCATCGACGAGGTGGTGAAGGCGGTCAAGGTGGTGAGCCGCCTCGAGCCGAAGCCCGGGCGCGCCTACTCCGGCGAGGAGCCGCAGTACATCACCCCGGACGTCTACGTGCACAAGATGGGCGACCGGTACGTGACGGTGCTGAACGACGACGGCCTCTCCAAGCTGCGCATCTCCTCGATGTACCGGGCCGCCCTCAAGAACGGGAAGGCGGGCGCCGCCAAGGAGTACATCCAGGAGAAGCTCCGCAGCGCGGTGTGGCTGATCCGATCCATCCACCAGCGCCAGCGGACCATCTACAAGGTCACCGAGTCGATCGTGAAGTTCCAGCGCGACTTCCTCGACCGCGGGATCGCCTACCTGAAGCCGCTCATCCTCCGGGACGTGGCCGAGGACATCGGGATGCACGAGTCCACCGTCTCGCGCGTCACCACCAACAAGTACGTCCACACCCCGCAGGGCATCTACGAGCTCAAGTTCTTCTTCAACTCGGCCATCAACCGGACCGGCGGCGACGAGATCGCGAGCGAGGCGGTGAAGAACCACATCCAGCGCATCGTGGCCGCCGAGGACCCGCGGCAGCCCCATTCCGACCAGCGGATCGTGGAGATCCTGAAGGACCAGGGGATCGAGATCGCCCGCCGCACGGTGGCCAAGTACCGCGAGGTGCTGGGGATCCTGCCCAGCTCGAAGCGCAAGAAGTACTTCTAGCGCCGCCCGGTCACTCGAGAACCAGGCTCCAGGCTCCAGGCTCCTGGCTCCAGCGGAAGGGTGGGTGAACGCGAGGGCTCTGCCGAAGCCTGGAGCCCGACGCCCCTAGCCGACGTGCCCGAGCGGTCGGCTGCTCCCAGGCCCCGCCCGGGCCCGCGACGTTCGGTGGCGCCGGCGCCGATCCGCGCGCATGGGCCTCTGCTAGAATGTACCTGCGCATGTTGCCATCCGGCAACGTCGGAACCGGCCGCGGAACCGGCGGGGAGTCCTCCCGCTGGCCGCGGCCGACGCATTCCTCGGCCGTCTCAAGGAGGCGCTTCATGCAGCTCAACATCACCTTCCGGCATCTCGACCCCACCGAGGCCCTCAAGGCGCACGTCCGCGACCGCGTGGCGCACGTGCAGCGCTTCGTCGACCGCGCCACGGAGGCACACGCCGTCCTGCACGTCGAGAACGTCCACCACCACGCCGAGATCACCGTGAAGGCCGGGCGCTTCCTCCTGCGCGGGACCGCCCGGACCCCCGACATGTACGCCTCCATCGACGCCGCCGCCGACCGGATCGAGCGGCAGCTCAAGAAGCACAAGGACAAGCTGACGAGCGCGCACCGGTCGAACGGCACGCCCCACAACCTCGCCCCGGCCGAGGTGCGCCACGAGGTGTTCGACCTGCTCGAGGGCGCCGGCAAGCCCGCCCGGCGCGTCGTGAAGAGCGTCCAGTTCCAGGCGAAGCCCATGTCGATCGACGAGGCCATCCTCCAGCTCGACCTGCTCGACTCCGGCTTCTTCGTGTTCCAGAACGAGCGCGACGGCACCGTGAACGTCGTCTACCGCCGCGAGGACGGGAGCTACGGGCTCATCGAGGCGAGGACCTGAGGCAGGCGGGGCGTCCGGGCGCCTTGCCCACCCGTCGCCACATGTGCTAGCTGGACCCCGGTCGCGCCATGAAGATCGTCGAGTTCCTCAGGCCGGACGCCGTGCTCGCGAGCCTCTCCGGCCAGACGGCTCCCGCCGTGCTGGCGGAGCTGTGCCGACCCCTGGCCGCGGCCCACCGCGTGGACGGGCAGCGGCTGCTCGAGACCCTGCTCGAGCGTGAGAAGCTCGGGTCCACCGGCATCGGCGACGGCGTCGCCATCCCCCACGGGAAGGTGTCCGGGCTGCCGGGCCTGCTGGCGAGCTTCGGCCGGCACCCCCAGGGCGTGGACTTCCGCGCCATCGACGGCAAGCCGACCTTCCTCTTCTTCGCCCTCTTCGCCCCGGAGAACAGCGCGGGCGCGCACCTCAAGGCGCTCGCCCGGATCAGCCGGATCTTCAAGAACGCCTCCTTCCGCGAGGCGATCCTGCGCGCCGGCGACGCCCTGGAGATCTACCAGCTCATCGCGGCGGAGGACGGGAAGTACTGACCCGCTGGCTCCGCCGTCAGTGCTTCACCCCGTGGAAGAGGCGGTTCCAGCGCGGCCCGTTCGGCCCCCAGGAGACGAGCGCGATCCAGGCGCGCCCCTTGATGCGGCCCACCGGAACGGGCCCGAAGAACCGGCTGTCGGCGGAGTGGTCGCGGTGGTCGCCCGCCAGCCAGACGGTTCCCTCGGGCACCTTCTGCCGCGCCACGTCGCCGCAGGGCAGATGGGGCGTGCAGTGGGTGTGGAAGGCGTGGTCCCCCAGCCGCTCCACGTAGTCCAGGCACGGCTGCTCGTGCCAGCCGCTCCCCTCGTCGCGATTCCAGTAGGTGCACTTGCCGGAGACGCGCTCCCGGGGCACCGGCTCGCCGTTCAGCACCAGGTGCCCGTCCCGGATCTCCACCGTGTCGCCGGCGACCGCCACCACCCGCTTGATCAGGTCCTCGCCGCGCGAGTTCCCCGGAGGCGCGAGCAGGACCACGATGTCCCCTCGCTTCGGGGAGGACCAGCCGAGCTGCGCGGTCTGCGTGAAGGGGAGGCGGGCGCCGTAGGCCCACTTCTCCACGACCACGTAGTCGCCGATCTGCAGCGTCGGGATCATCGAGCCCGAGGGGATGTAGACCGCCTCGTACAGGAAGATCCGGAAGAGCAACACGGCGAGGATGGTGAGGGTCCACCCTCGCACTTCCCTCAAGACTTTGGCCCGGTCCACGCCCCGCGACTCTCCTATTCGGTCCGCATCGCCTCGACGGGGTCGAGCTTCGACGCCCGTGCCGCGGGGTAGATGCCGAACAGGAGGCCCGCCCCGCTGGCGGCGGCGAGGGAGAGTACCACCGCCCAGAGCGGGATGCGCGCCGGAACCGAGTAGACCTCCCGGGCGGCCACGGCCGCCCCGGCGCCGAGGAGCACGCCCAGGACGCCGCCCAGGAGGGAGAGGACCACCGCCTCGACCAGGAACTGGGCCAGCACGCGCCGCCGGCGCGCGCCCAGGGCCATCCGGACGCCGATCTCGCGCGTCCGCTCGGTGACCGAGACCAGCATGATGTTCATGATGCCGATGCCCCCCACCAGCAGGGCCAGGGCGCACACGCCCAGCGTGGCCGCCCCGACCATCCGGGCCAGGTCGTCGAACAGCTCGGCGCTGGTCTCGTTCGAGAAGACCTCGAAGTCGTTCTCTTCGTGGGGGGCGAGGCCGCGGACGCGCCGGAAGGTGGAGATCACCTCCTCCATCGCTGCAGGCATGTCCTCCGGTCGGGTGGACACCACCGCGATGTTGGTGTTCCGGCGCTTTCCCAGGGCCACGTCGTGGGCGGTCCAGGGCACCACCGCGAAGCCGTCCTTCGACTGGAGGCCGAGCACGCTTCCCTGGCGCTGGGCCACGCCGACCACCTCGAAGGGGACGCCGCGGATCCGGACCTCCTGGCCGACCGGGTCCACCTTCGGGTAGAGCAGGTCGGCCACGTCGGCCCCGATGAAGGCCACCCGCCGGCCGAGCTCCACGTCCACCTCCGAGAGGAACCGGCCCGAGGCCACGGTGTAGGCGTTGGCCTCGATCCAGTCGGGGTTCCCGCCGCACACGTCGATGACGGGCTTGGTGGCCCGCTCGCGGGTGGAGAGGGTCTCTGGGGGGGTGCTCCACTCCTCGATGGAGACGTACGCGACGTGCGGGAGCCCGCGGAGCGACTCCCCCTGCTCGCGGGTCAGGTCCGGGCGGCGGTCGTACTTGCGGCGGTCGTGGGGTCCGAACTGGAGGGCGGGCCACTTCTGGAGCTGGAAGGCCCCCGCCCCCAGCATGGCGAAGTCGGTCTGCAGCTTCACCCGCAGCCCGTTCGTGAGCGACATCATGGCCACCACGGTCGAGGCGCCGATGACGATGCCGAGCAGGGTGAGGAGCGACCGGAGCGGGTTCGCCCGGAGCGTCCCCAGGGCCATCGAGATGGTGTCGAGGAGCTTCGTCATTCGTAGCGCAGCGCCTCCACCGGATCGAGCCGGGCCGCCCGCCAGGCGGGCCAGGAGCCGAAGAGGAGGCCGACCAGCGCGGAGAAGGCCACGCCCAAGGCCACCGCGGAGGGGGTGACCGCCGCGGCGAGCGGGGTCGTGAGGGCGACGAGCTGTCCCACGGCCAGGCCCAGCGCGGTCCCGACGGCGCCGCCGAGCGCCGCCACCGCGGACGACTCGATCAGGAACTGGAGCAGGATGGTCCTCCGCCTCGCCCCCAGGGCGCGGCGCACGCCGATCTCCCGGGTCCGCTCGGTCACCGAGACGAGCATGATGTTCATGATCCCGATGCCGCCCACCACCAGCGTGATGAGGCCGACCCCCACCGCCACGCCGTAGAGCGCGCCGGTGAGCCGCTGGTACATCCGGAGCATCTGGTCCTGCCGGTTCAGGTTGAAGTCGTCCTTCTTCTCCGGCGGGACGCGGCGAACCCGGCGCAGGATGCCGACCAGCTCGTCCTCGAGGGCGGGCACCTTGCCGGCCTCCGCCGCCACCGCGATGGTGAGCGAGCGCTTCGAGCCCAGGTCCCGCGCGAAGGTGGTGTAGGGGAGCATCACGTTCGCGTCCATGTTCATGCCCAGCATCTGCCCGCGCCGGGCCATCACCCCGATGACCTGGAACGGGCGCCCCTCCACCCGGACCCGGCGGCCCAGGACCTGCTCCGGCGCCCACTTCGGGAAGAGGCGGTCCGCCACCTCCGCCCCCAGCACCACCGAGGGCCGGGAGAGATCCACGTCCGGCTCGCCCAGGAAGCGCCCCACCGCCACCTGGCCGCTGCCGGTGTCGAGCCAGCGCGCGTTCGTCCCGATCACCTGGATGCCGGAGGCCTCCCGGTCCTCGAAGACGACGCTGCCGCGGGTCCCGGCCATGGGAGCGACCGCGGTGGCCAGGGTGGCCTCCCGCTCGATGGCCTCCAGCTCCTCGCGGCCGATGGGCTTTCGGTTCCGCGTCTCGAACCAGGCGTCCCGGCTCATGAACCAGCCCCACTTCTGCACGTAGACCGTGTGGGCGCCCAGGTTCCCGATCTGGGCCTCGAAGCTCCGGTTCAGGCCCTGGATGATGGCCACGATGGCGATGATGGTCGTCACCCCGATGACGATGCCGAGGGTGGTGAGGAAGGAGCGGAGCCGGTGTCCGAGCAGGGCCGCGAAGGCGATCCGCAGGCTCTCGGCGGCCTCCGCCCAGGCGCGGACGGCGCGGCGGCGGAGCTCCCTCATGCCGGCACCACCCGCGCGCCGCCCGGCGCGCCGATGTGGGCCCCGGGCCCGTCGCCGACCACGCGGCCGTCCATGAGCCGGATGGCCCGCGGGCAGCGCGCCGCCAGCTTCGCCTCGTGGGTGACGAGCAGGATGGTGTGCCCGCGCCCGTGCAGGTCGGAGAAGAGACGCATGATCTCCTCCCCGGTGGCGGAGTCGAGGTTCCCGGTGGGCTCGTCGGCGAGCAGGATGGACGGCTCGCCCACCAGGGCCCGCGCGATGGCCACGCGCTGGCGCTGCCCGCCGGAGAGCTCGTTCGGCCGGTGCGTCATGCGGTTCGCGAGCCCGACCGCGCGCAGGGCCGACTCGGCCAGGGCCCGCCGCTCCCGCCGCGGGACGCCTCGGTACACCAGCGGGAGCTCGACGTTGGCGAGCGCGCTCGCCCGCGGGAGGAGCTGGAAGGTCTGGAACACGAAGCCGATCTCGCGGTTTCGCAGGTCGGCCAGCGCGTCGTCGGCCAGCCCCTGCACGTTCGCCCCGTTGAGCCGGTAGCTGCCCGAGGTGGGCGTGTCGAGGCAGCCGAGCAGGTTCATGAGGGTGGACTTGCCGGAGCCGGACTGCCCCACGATGGCCACCCATTCGCCGCGCTCGATGGTGAAGGAGACCCCGTCGAGCGCCCGCACCAGCTCCCCGCCCACCAGGTAGTGGCGGGCCAGGTCCTCGACGACGATGAGGGGCTCGGCCATGGTCATCCCTTCTGGCCCGGCTCGCCCGGCTTCTTCTCGGCCAGCCTCTTGCCGTCCTCGAGCTCGCGGGAGAGGACGCGGTACGGACCCTCCACCACCTTCTCGCCGGCCGACAGCCCGGAGACGATCTCGATCTCGGTGTCGCTGGCCAGCCCGGTCTCGACCGGCCGGACCCGGGCCACCCCGTCCTCCATCACGAAGACCACCTTGCGCATGGGGTCGCGGCGCGCCTTCTTGCCGGGCGGCAGCGGCCCCTGCGTCGGCGGGCCGTCGGAGGCGGCGCCGCCCACCTTGCGGGCGAGCTGCTGCTCGGTCCGGACCGTGACCGCCTGGATGGGGACGACCACCGCCTCGTCGCGCGTGTCGGTGGAGATGGAGGCCTGGCCGCTCATGCCCGGCAGGGCGCCGGAGACCTGCTCGGTGAGGGCGAGCCGGACGAAGAAGGTGGTCACCTCCGCCTCGGTGCCGGCGTTCTTCACGGTGGCGTTGCGTGCCACCTCCACCACCTGGGCCGGGAACTTCCTGTCCGGCATGGCGTCGATCTCGATCTCGGCCGGATCGCCCTCCTTCACGTAGATGACCTCGTGCTCGCCCACCTCCACCTTGACCTCCATCTTGGAGAGCGTGGAGATGACCAGGATGACGTCCTCGGAGAAGTCCGAGCCCCGGACCCGCTCGCCCACCTGCTTCTCCCGCTTGGTGACGACGCCGTCCATGGGCGAGGTGAGCGTGGTCAGGCTCTGCCAGTGGCGGGCCTCGCGCAGGGCCGCCTCGGCCTGCGACACCTTCTGCTCGGCGGCGGCCTGGCGAGCCAGCTCCACGTTCAGGCCGGAGCGGGCGGTGTCGAGCTCGGCCTCGCTGGCGTTCCCGCCGGACGCCAGCCGCTCGACGCGGGCGAGCTCGGAGCGGAGCTGGTCCACCCGGACCCTCTCGAGCCGCGCGTCGGCGGCGGCGCTGGCGCGCAGCGCCTCCTGCTGCCTCACCTGCTCGTCGTAGCGGCGGGAGTCGATCCGGCCCAGCACCTGGCCCCGGGCGACCCGGTCTCCCTCCTGCACCCGGAGCTCGAGCAAGTCGCCGGAGATGTTGGAGGAGAGCTTCACCTCCGTGGCCGCCTGGAGCTTGCCCGCGGCGGTGACGAGCCGGGTGATGCTCCCCTTGCGCGCCAGGGCGAGCTGCACCTCCACGGGTGGCTCGCCCCGCGGGAGGAGCGAGACGACCACCATCGCGGCGACGACCAGCACGAACAGGAACGCGACGGTCCGGCGCCCCCAGCCCATGCGGGCGGGCAGGGGCGCGGGCGCGAGGGCGGGCCGCTCGGGCGCGTCGATCGGGGCGGGGACGGCGGCAGGGGCGTTCTGGGACGGCATCTAGAGTGCTCCTCCCGTGGCGCGGTTCAGGTCCGCCACGGCCACGGCGTGATCGATCCGGGTCTCCACCAGCGACAGCTCCGACTGGGTGAGCTTGAGGCTCGCGTCGCGGAGCTCGAGCTGGCTGGCGAGCCCCGCGTCGAGGCGCTCGCGCGCCAGGGCGAGGCCCTGCGTGGCCGACTCCAGGTTCGCGGCGGCGAGGGCGATCTGGCGGGCCAGCGACACCACCGCCGCCCGCGCGTCCGCCACCTCCCGGGCGACGGCGTCGGTCTCCCGCGCGGCGACGGCCCGCGCGCGCAGGGCCTCCGCCGAGGCGCGGTCCACCGCCGCGGCGGTCCGGCGTCCGTCGAAGAGGTTCCAGGAGAGCCGAAGCTCCGCGGTGGCGCCGTACTTCTGGGAGAGGTCGCCGTACACGCCGCCCGACCCGCCCAGCCGATCCGAGTCGCGCCGGTAGGAGCCGGTGGCGGCGAGGCTCGGCCAGTAGTCGGCCCGGGCCGCGCCGACCCTCGCCTCGGCCGCCTCGATCCGCGCGGCCTGCGCCGCCACCGACGGCCGGCGGGCCCGGGCCGCCTCGACCAGGGCCCCGAGCTCCGGCGGCTCGCCGGTGGGAACGGCCTTCGCGTCCACGGCCGGCGGGGCCACCACGGCGAGCCCGCTCGTGGGAGGACGGCCCAGCGCCGCCGCCAGGGCGGAGCGGGCGCGGGCCACGGCCGCGCCCTGGGCCTCGACGGCGATCCGGTCGTTCCCCAGGTTGACGCGGGCCTGGAAGATCTCGCTCTTCGGCGCCCGTCCGGCGCCGAAGAGGGCGTCGGCGCGGGCCACCAGCTCCTGGCTCCGGGCCGCGGTCTTCTCCAGCACGGCGAGCGTGCGCTCCGCCTTGACCAGCTCGTAGAAGCGCTGGGTGACCCGGAACGCCACCGAGAGGGTCGCCTCGTCGAACAGCTGCGCCGAGGCGCGCTCGGAGGCGCGCGCCCCGGCCACCGAGCTCGGCGTCAGGAACCCGTCGAAGAGCGTCTGGCTGAGCTGCGCCTGCGCGGTGTAGGTCTCGCCCTCGCCCGGGGGGACCGACGTCGGCGGGGCCCAGAAGTAGCCGAAGCCCGCGCCGACGTCGAGCCTGGGCAGCCATCCGCCGCGGGCGGAGACGAGGTCGGCCCGGGCGGCCTGGACGTCCGCGCGGGCCGCGAGGAGGTCCGGGTTCGACCGCGAGGCCTCCGCCAGCGCGTCGTCGAGGGTGAGGGGCGCCTCGGGGGCGGCGGCGAGGGAGGCGGCGGCGAGCAGTGCGAGCACGGGGGCGCTCCTAGGGGCCGCCGCGGGCCGCGGCGGGAACGATCTGGAACAGGGCGACGTACGCCAGCCAGAGGACGACGGTGACGGCGGCCGCGCGCCGCCGCGTGGCGCCCGAGACGCGGGCCATCCCGCCGGCGACCAGGACCAGGCCCCACAGGTGGAAGAGGTCGAGCGCCCCCAGCGCCGCCAGCGCGGCGGGAGGAGCGCCCGGCGGCAGGAAGAACGTCGGGTCCGAGGGAAGAAGGCGCGACAGCTCCTCCGCCCCCATCGCTTCCCGCGCCAGGAGCGCCGGGATGGCGAGGAAGCCGCCCACCCAGACCGGCAGCATCCCGTGGGCCACCGCCGAGAGGGTGGGGCGGAAGGCGGGCGCGGTGCCCGCCACCCGGAACCCCAGCCACAGGAAGACCGCCGCGAGCACCGCCAGGAACGAGGGGGAGAGCGCCGCGCCCGCCCACACGCCCACCACCGCGACCCTGCGGGCGGTGGCGACCGCCTCCTCCCGCTGGTGCGGCGTCATGTCGGCGCCCTCCGGCGAGCGGTCGAGGCGGGCCGTCACCTCCCGCCGCACGTCGAGGCGCGGCGCGGCCGCCGCCGCGTGGCCCAGGGCGAGCGCGGTGGCGACGACCAGCGCGACCAGGCTCCGGCGCCGCTCCACGGCGCGCGCGAGCCCTCGCGCCGGCGCGAGGAAGGTCTCCAGGATGACCGAGCCGTCGATGGCGATCTCGGGCGATGGCATGGTGTGCGCTCGCGTGTGCCGTACGGGACGGAGGCGCGGCTATTTCACACCGCCCCTCGCCCGTCAATCCAACAACGAGGCGGCGGGGGAGCTTCCGCGGCCCGACCCGGGTGGGTGCCCGCCCGACGCGGCGAGCGACCGGAGGCGCGCCCGGTTGTCGCGGATCTGCACGATGGAGATGCCCGTGAGCGGCCAGCGGGGCAGGGCCTTCTCCTGGCGGGAGAGGAAGCGCTCGAGCGGCTCCTCGATCACGCGCGCCACCCCCGGCGTCGAGGTGGCGTGGCGGACCCAGCGCCGGCCGCCGGGCCCGTCGAACACCACCCCGGCGTGCGAGACGCGGGTGGGCCGCTCGGGCGCGTCGGCGCGGACGACGAAGAGGATGGCGCCCGCCGGGATCCGGCCCGCCACGGCGGGCAGGTCGGCGAGGGCGACGACGTGGAGCCCGTACCGGCCGAGGGGGAGCGCCGAGCGCGGCACCCCGGGGATGGCGCGCCCGGCCCGCGCCACCGCGCGCCAGCTCGCCTCGGTGAACTCCTTCTCCTCCCGGCGGGCGAGCGGGCCGGCCAGCTCGGCCGCCACGTCGGCCACCCAGCCCCGGGCGGCGTTGGCGGGAAGCCACTGCGACATGACCTCGTGGTTCCGGGCCCGGATCGCGGGAGGCCCGGAGTAGCGGACGTCGTCGAGCGCGGCCCTCGCCTCGGCGAGCGAGGAGGCGCTCCCGAGCGCGACCGCCGTCTCGACGAAGGTCATGCAGTCGAAGGCGTCGAGGCGGAAGCGGGGATCGGGGTCCGGGCCGCGACCCTCGCCGAGCGCCGAGGGAAGGTAGGGGAGCCCGTGGAGCGGCGCGGTGGCCGCGGCCGCCCGGGGGCCGCCCGCGGGGGCCTGGCGCAGCGCCCGGAGGAGCGCCCCGGGCCCGGCGGGGCCGGCCGCCGGCAGCAGGGCGAGGAGCAGGATGGGGAGGGCGCCGGGCATGGTCGGGGCGGCGCGGAGGCGCGGGCCCGAGCGTACGCCCCGTCCGGCGAGGCCCGCAAGGATGCGGCCGCGCCTCGCGGTGCATAGAATCCCGGCGCGGCGCGGAGCGCCGCCCCCGTGCTCGCCTCCCTCCTCGCCGCCGCCCTGGCCGCCGCCCCCGCGCCGCGGCCGCTCGCCGTGGCGGCGGCCTCGAGCCTCAAGCTCGCCGTGGAGGACCTCGAGCGCGCCTTCGAGGCGGAGCGGCCCGGCGTGGACGTGACGGTGGCGCTGGGCGGATCGGGCGCCCTCTACGCCCAGATCGCGAACGGGGCGCCCTTCGACGTCTTCCTCTCGGCCGACCGCGACTACCCGCGGCGGGCCGTGGCGGAGGGGCTGGCCGCGCCGCCCGGCGAGGTCGTCTACGCCGCGGGGGCGCTCGTGGCCTGGGCGCCGCGCGGCTCCCCCGTCGACCTCGGGAAAGGGCTCGCCGCGCTCGCCGATCCGGCGGTCCGGCGGGTCGCCGTCGCGAACCCGGCGATCGCCCCTTACGGGCGGGCGGCCGAGGCGGCCCTGCGGGCGGCCGGCCTGTGGGAGGCGGTGCGGCCGAAGCTCGTGCTGGGGCAGAACGTGTCGCAGGCCGCGCAGTTCGCCGAGAGCGGCGCGGCCGACGCCGCCCTCCTGCCGCTCGCCCTCACCTTCGCGCCCCGGCTCCGGGAGGGGCGGGTCCTTCCCCTGCCGGGCGTCCCTCGCCAGGAGCAGTCCGGCGTCGTCCTCTCTCGCGCGCGCGAGCCGGAGCTGGCCCGGGCCTTCCTCGGCTTCGCCGCGGGCGCAAAGGGGCGCGCCATCCTGGCGAAGTACGGCTACGCTCCGCCCTGATGGACACCGCCGCGCTGCGGCTCTCCCTGGAGCTGGCCGCCCTCACCACCGCCGCCCTCCTCGCCCTCGGGCTCCCCGTGGCGCACTGGCTCGCCTCCTCGCGGTGGAGCGGGAAGTTCCTGGTGGAGGCGGTGGTGGCGCTCCCGCTGGTGCTGCCTCCCACCGTGCTGGGCTTCTACCTCCTGCGCGGGCTCGGGCCGCACAGCCCCCTGGGCAGGGCCTGGGAGTCGGTGCTGGGCAGCGCCTTCCCCTTCTCGTTCGAGGGGCTCCTCGTCGCCTCGATCCTCTACAGCCTGCCCTTCGCCGTGCAGCCCTTCGCGGCCGCCCTCTCCGCGGTCGACCCGCGCCTGGTCGAGGCCTCCCACGCGCTGGGCGTCTCCCGGCTCGCCACGTTCTTCCGGGTGAGCCTGCCCCTGGCGCGGAACGGCATCGTGACCGGCGCGGTGCTGGCCTTCGCCCACACCCTGGGGGAGTTCGGCGTCGTCCTGATGGTGGGCGGCAACCTGCCCGGCGAGACCCGCACGCTCTCCATCGCGCTCTACGATCACGTCGAGGCGCTCGAGTACGGCGCGGCCAACCGGACCGCCGCCTTCCTGCTCGCCATCTCCTTCGCGGTGCTGGTCCTCGTGCACGCGCTCCAGCGGAGCCCCCTCCTCCGATGGAACGGGCGCTGACCTTCGACCTCGAGCGCCGCTTCCCGGGCGGGCCCACGGTCCGCGCCCGGGCCGACCTCGACCTCGGCTCGGCGCGGGTGACGGTCCTCTTCGGCCCGTCCGGCTCGGGCAAGACCACCGTGCTCCGGGCGCTGGCCGGCCTGGACCGGCCGGACGCGGGCTCGATCCGGTTCGGAGGCGAGACCTGGTTCGACTCGGCCACCCGCGCCTTCGTCACCCCGCAGCGCCGCGGGATCGGGCTCGTCTTCCAGGAGCACGCCCTCTTCCCGCACCTGGGCGTTTCCGCGAACCTCGGCTACGGCCTTCGCGGCCTGCCGCGGGCGGAGCGGGAGGCCCGCGTCCGGGACGTGGCCACCCGGCTCGGGATCTCCGACCTGCTCGGCCGGCGGACCGGCGCGCTCTCCGGGGGCGAGAAGCAGCGGGTGGCCCTGGCGCGCGCGCTCGCGCCGCGGCCGCGCCTGCTCCTGCTCGACGAGCCCCTCTCCGCGCTCGACGCGCCCACGCGGGAGGCCCTCCGGGGCGAGCTGCGGCGGGCGCTGGAGGGGTCCGGGATCCCCGCCATCGTGGTGACCCACGACCGGACCGAGGCGCTCGCCCTGGGGGACCGGCTGGTGGTGCTGGCCGAGGGCGGGGTCCGGCAGGTCGGCCCCGTGCTCGAGGTGTTCGGGGCCCCGGCGGATGCCGCCGTGGCCCGGGTGGTGGGCACCGAGAACGTGCTCTCCGCGCGGCTCGTCCGCCGGGAGGAGGGGCTCGTCACGGTGAAGGTGGGACCGTTCGAGCTCGTGGCCCTCGACCCCGGCGGGCTCGAGGGCGAGGCGTTCGCCTGCTTCCGCGCGGAGGAGGTGCTGCTCGAGGAGGCTCCCGGCCACGACACCTCGGCCCGGAACGTGCTCTCCGGCCAGGTCGCGTCGCGCACGGAGGAAGGGCCGCTCGTCCGGATCGCGGTCGACTGCTCGGGCGTGCGCGTGGTGGCCCTCGTCACGCGGGCGAGCGCCCACCGGCTCGGGCTCGAGCCCGGCAAGCGGGTGCACGCGCTCGTCAAGGCGCCCGCCGTCCGGCTCGTGGCGCGGGGCCCCTGAGGCCGCTCCGCCCCGAGGCCCGTGCGGGGCGCCCGTTGCGCCGGGGGCGCGCCCCGGGACATGGTGGGCCGATGATCGACCTGCTCCGCCTGCCCCCCCGCGCGCCGAGCGGAGCGGTCCACGTGGTGGTCGAGTCCCCGCGGGGCTCGCGGCTCAAGCTGAAGCTCGACGCGGACCTGGGCGTCCTCTCGCTCTCCCGCCCGCTCCCGCTCGGCCTCGCCTATCCGTACGACTGGGGCTTCGTCCCGGGGACGGTGGCCCAGGACGGCGACCCGCTCGACGCCCTCGTCTGCTGGGAAGCCGCGTCGTTCCCCGGCGTGGTCCTCCCCTGCCGCCTGCTCGGGGCCGTCCTGCTGGAGCATGACCGCCGGCGCGACGGCGCCCGCGTCCGCAACGACCGCCTGATCGTGCGCCCGGTCGAGGACGAGCGCGGGGCGGACCTCTCGAGCGCCCTCGACCTCCCGCGGCGCGTCCGGGACGAGCTGGAGCAGTTCTTCCTGCACGCCATCTTCTTCGAGCCCAAGAACCCGCGCCTGCTCGGCTGGGAGGGGCCGGAGGGGGCGGCGCAGATCCTCGACGCGGCCGTGCGGGCCGCGGGCAGGCACCGCCGGAGGGCCCGGACGTAGGCGCTCGCCGGCCTCGCGGGCAGGAAACCGCTCCCCCCACCGCGCCTTCCCCCGGGGGCCCCGCCGAGGTAGAACACGCGCACCCCGAGAGCGGGGATCCGCCCCGCTCCAGCCCGGCATCGCCACGGACAACCGCTTGTTGACGCCCAGGTGACGAGGGGCTAGATGGGTGCCCCCACGGGGGGCGTGCAGCACCAGACGAGGTGGCGATGAGACCAGGTTCCGTTGTGCAGCCACCGCGCGGCGGGGAGAGGCTGGCGATTCTCCTGCCGGGCATGGGCGCGGTGGCGACCACCGCCATCGCCGGGGTGGAGGCGGTGCGGCGCGGCCTGGCGGAGCCGGTGGGGTCCCTCACGCAGCTCGGCCACCTCGTCGAGCCGGACGGGGAGACCGGCCCGGCCGTGCGCGACGCGCTGCCGCTCGCCCCCCTGGACGACCTCGTCTTCGGCGGCTGGGATCCCATCCCCGACGACGCCTACGCCGCCGCGGTGCGCGCGGCGGTGCTCGAGCGCCGCCACCTCGACCCGCTGCGCGAGGCGCTCGAGGCGATCCGGCCCATGCCGGCCGTCTTCGACAAGGCCTGGGTCCGCCGCCTGGACGGGCCGAACGTGAAGACCGGCACGCTGCGCCAGAAGGCGGAGGCCCTGCGGGACGACATCCGGTCCTTCCTGGAGCGGAACCGCTGCGCCCGCGGCGTGATGGTCTGGACCGGCTCCACCGAGGTGTACGCCGAGAGCGGGCCGGCCCACCGGACCCTGGAGGCGTTCGAGGCGGGGCTCGACCGGAGCGATCCCTCCATCGCGCCCTCCATGGTCTACGCCTGGGCCGCGCTCAAGACCGGCCTCCCCTTCCTGAACGGGGCGCCGAACCTGTCCGCCGACGTGCCGGCGCTGCGGGAGCTGGCCGAGCGGGAGGGCGTGGCCACGGCCGGGAAGGACTTCAAGACCGGCCAGACCCTGATGAAGACCACCATCGCCCCCATGCTGCGCGCACGGCTGCTCGGGCTCGAGGGCTGGTTCTCCACCAACATCCTGGGCAACCGCGACGGCGCGGTGCTCGACGACGAGCTGTCCTTCAAGACGAAGGAGGTCTCCAAGCTCGGCGTGCTCGACCAGATCCTCGACGCGGAGCGCCACCCGGAGCTGTACGGCTCGGTCGAGCACAAGGTCACCATCCACTACTACCCGCCGCGCGGCGACGCCAAGGAGGGATGGGACGCCATCGATCTCTTCGGGTGGCTCGGCTACCCCATGTCGATCAAGGTGAACTTCCAGTGCCGCGACTCGATCCTGGCGGCGCCGCTCGTGCTCGACCTGGCGCTCCTGGCCGACCTGGCCCAGCGGGCCGGCGAGGCGGGGCCGCTGGAGTGGCTCTCCTTCTTCTTCAAGAGCCCCGTGACCGCGCCCGGTCGGAGCCCGCTGCACGACCTCTTCCGGCAGGAGACCGCCCTGCACGCACGGCTGCGCCGCTTCGCCCAGGCGGCCGCGGCGGCCGCGCAAGGCGCCGTCGGCTAGCCCATGGCCCCGTGGGAGCGCTACGCGATCCTCGCGCACGTCTCCACGGCGGTGGTGACGGCCGTGATCGTCGCGGTGATCCGGCCGCCGCGACCGGCCCGGCTGGAGGGCAAGCGCGGCGTGATCGCCCTGCTCGGCTGGTGGGCCTACTGGGTGACGAGCCCCGCCCTGCGCGCGGCGAAGCGGCTCGGCATCACCGCCGACGGCATGACCGCCATCGGCACGTCGCTCTCGATCGGGGCCGGTGTGGCGGCCGGGGCGGGGCGCTGGGGCCTGGCCGGCATCCTCCTGCTGTGGGGGGCCACCTGCGACATCCTCGACGGCGAGCTGGCCCGGAGCACCGGGCAGCAGACCCGGGCCGGGGCCTTCCTCGACTCGAACCTCGATCGCGTCTCGGAGATCGCGCTCTTCGCGGGGCTGGCCCTCTCCTTCCCCGACCGGGCCGGCGAGCTCTGGGCGTGGGCGGCCATCCCCACCTCGCTCATGGTCTCCTACGCCCGGGCGCGGGGGGAGGGGCTGGGCGTGGCCTGCCCGCCCTTCGGGCTCGAGCGGGCGGAGCGCGTGGTCCCCTTCCTGTTCGCTCTCAACCTGGCGCCCTTCTTCGGCGAGCGGGTGGCCACGCTGGTGCTGGAGGGCCTGTGCGTCTACGTGACGCTGGGCGCCGGCGTCACCGCGGCCGGCCGCATCCTGGTCATCCACCGGATCCTGCGTCGCGGCGAGCAGGCCCCGGCGGACGCCCCCGCGCAGGTGGGAGGGAAGGAGACGGCGAAGGTCCCGGCGCGGACCGACGCGCGCGCGCGGTGAGGTCGTGCGGATCTGCCTCGTCACGCCCTACGACCTGACCCACGAGGGCGGGGTGAACCGGCACGTGCGGAGCCTGGCCGCCGCGCTCGCGGCGCTCGGCCACCAGGCGCGCGTGCTCGGTCCGGCCAGCGGCGCGGCCCCGCCCGGATGCGACGGGCTCCGCGGCGTGGTCCCGCTCCCTGCGAACGGGTCGGTGGCGCGGATCGGCCTGCTCGTGGCGGCCGGCGCGACGCGCCGGTACCTGGAGGACGGGGCGTTCGACCTCGTGCACGTCCACGAGCCCATCGTCCCCGGCCCGGGGCGCCACGCGCTCCGGTTCGCCCGGGTCCCGGTGGTGGCGACCTTCCACGCCGCGGCGGAGCACGAGCTGCCGCTCCAGCGGCTCCTGCGCTGGTTCGCCTCCGCCGGGCTGGGGCGGGTGGACCGCGCCATCGCCGTCTCGCGCGAGGCGAAGCGCTTCTCCCGGACGGTCTACCGCGGGCGCACCGCGGTGATCCCGAACGGCGTGGACCTCTCCCGCTTCCGCCCCTCGCGGCGCGAGCCGGACGCCCGGGGGCCGCGCGCCCTGCGGGTGCTCTTCGTGGGGCGGTTCGCCGAGCCGCGCAAGGGGCTGCGGGTGCTGGTCGAGGCCGTCCGGCTCCTGCGGGCGCGGGGGCTGGCGATCGACGCGCGCGTGGTCGGGGACGGTCCGGCGGCGCGGTACGCCGCGAGCGAGGCGGGCGGCCTGGTCCGCTTCGAGGGGCGGCTCCCCGACGCCGAGCTGGCGGAGCGGCTGGCGAGCGCCGACGTCCTGTGCGCCCCTTCCCTCGGGGGCGAGAGCTTCGGCATGGTCCTGGTCGAGGCCATGGCGGCGGGCTGCCCGGTGGTGGCGAGCGACATCCCCGGGTACGCCGAGGCGGCGCGCGGAGCGGCCCTGCTCTTCCGGGCCGGGGACCCCGCCTCGCTGGCCGACGCCCTCGAGCGGACGGCGCGGGACGGATCCCTGCGCGCTCGCCTCTCCGAGCGCGGTCGGGCCCGCGCCGAGACCCTGTGCTGGACCCGGGTGGCGGCCCGGGTGGCGCGCATCTACGGCCAGGCGGGCGCTCCCGCTCCCGCCCGCTCGCTCGAGGCGGTGGCGTGACCGCGCAGCCGTCCCGGTTCCCGCGCACCTGGCGGCAGCGGGCGGTGCTGGTCCCGCTCGCCCGCGGGCTCCGGCTCTGGTACCGGCCCCGCGTGCACGGCCTCGAGGACGTGCCCCGGGACCGCCCGGTGGTCTACGTGGGCAAGCACCCGCGGGGCTGGCTCTACCTCGAGGTCATGCTGATGGGCCTCCTGGCCTTCTGGGACGCGGACCGCCCGGCCTTCCGGCCCATGGAGAAGCGCGGCACCTCGCTGCACCGGATGCCCGGGCTGGGCTGGGTGCGCCGCCACGTCGGGACCATCGAGGCCACCGAGGAGGCCGCCCTGGCGGCGCTCGACGGGGGCGAGTCGGTGCTCCTCTTCCCGGGCGGCGCCCGCGAGCTGTACGGGCCGCCCGACGCCATCGACTGGCGGGGCCGCCGCGGGTTCGCGCGCATCGCCGCGCGGGCCGGCGCACCGGTGGTGCCCTTCGCCATCGGCGGCGCCGACGCGCAGCACCCCGGCCGGCTGGCGCTGGGCCGGCGCGGGTCGATCTGGCTCCCGCCCATCCCCCTCCCGGTCCCGCTCGACTACTGGTTCGGCCCGCCCATGCCTCCCCCCGCCGCCGGGGACGCCGCCGCGCTGGGGGCCTTCGCCGACCGCGTCGCCGGCGCCACCGCGGACCTCCTCGGCCGGGCCGGCGCCGCCCGCCGGCCGATCTGGAGCCTCTAGGTGGCCCGGCCCCCTTCCGCACCGCAGCCGATCGATCCCGGGCGCTGGTACTACCGCGGCGCCTACCTTCCCTTCGTGCGGGCGCTCGCGGCCTATCACCGGGCGCGCCTCGAGGGCGGGCCGCCGCCGGAGGGCCCCTGCATCTACGTGGCCCTCCACGGCGCCGGGTACCTGGTCCTGGACCTGGTGGTGGCGGGCTACCTGCTCGCCTGGAAGGGCTTCCACGAGGGCGGCGGGCCGCCGGGCCACCTCCGCATCGTGGCGGCCGAGTCGCGGATCGAGCGCTTCCTGCCCGGCCTGCCCTCCGTGAAGCGCCACTTCGGGATCATCGACACGAGCGAGGAGAGCTGCCTGGCGGTGCTCGGGCGCGGCGAGCAGCTCCTCGTCACGCCGGGCGGGATGCGGGAGGCGAAGCCGTCGCGGGACTTCTACCGGCTCCGGTGGGACGGCCGCTACGGCTTCGTCCGGCTGGCGCTGCGCACGGGCGCCCCCATCGTGCCGCTGGCGGTGGTGGGCGGCCGGGAGGCCTACCCCGGGTTCCGGGTGCGGAAGCTCTCCTTCTGGTCGCCGGTCCCGCTCCCCGCCCGCCTCGCCGTCGCGCTGGGGGAGCCCATCGCGGTGGAGCGCGCCCCGGAGCGCGCGCGGGACCTCTCGGTGGTGAAGCCCATCCACGCCCTGGCCCGGGAGCGCACCCAGGCGCTGGTGGACCGGCTCCGGGACCGGAGGGGCGGGCCGTGACCCCCGTCTGGATCGCGAGCGACTGGCACCTGGGTCCGGGGAGCCCGCCCGGCCACGGCCGCCTGTCCCGCGCCTTCCTGGCCCGGGCCCGCGCCGCCGGCGCGCGGG